>NZ_FYAJ01000001.1:900000-1198295 GCF_900185625.1 Photobacterium andalusiense | reverse complement strand
CAGTTGCAACGATGCGAACTAATACTTCGCCAGCACGTGGTAGCATTACATCAATTTCTTCAACAGAAAGAGGTTGTTTTGGACCCCATGCGATAGCAGCTTTTGATTTGATAAATTTGTCAGTCATCGTTTACTCTCTTAAATATTTGCGACCCATGATCAAGCATGGTGTTCGTTGTTAATTATAGTCACAGGTTTAACATTGTCATTGTGACTTGATGTAGCCATTATATTTATTTCTCGAAAATTGATAATCCCCATAAATGGAAAATCATTATTACTCATATGTAATAATATGAGGTTTTTGGATACGAATATAATATCAAGTGCTCAATAGAGGCCAAATGTTAGGTTAGACCAAGATATTAAATTAGGTATTAAGTGGTTATATAAATGTGATTTGTGTCACATTTGTTACTTTTTGTGTTAGTGATATAAAAAAAAACGAATAAAAAAAAAGCAACATCTTCAAAGAGATGTTGCTTAATTTTTTACACAATAGTTATGTAAATATTATGCTTATGCGTGATTTTGAGCGTAAACATGTGTTGCGATTGCATCCATTAACGCTGGAGATAGGCAATCGTAAGTGTTTAGGCCTAGTTCATTTAAACGTGCACGGATTGCCGTCATATCTTTTGGATCAGTACCTGTTTCGATGATTGAAGAAACAAATGCAGCAAACTCAGGTGCAGACCAACCTTCATCAGTAGATAGTTCTGTATGAACGAAATCTAAACCAAAGAATGGGTGATTAGTATTATCAATACGACCGTACATATGAACACCACATTCTTTACAAGCGTGACGTTTGATTGCTGCAGACTCATCGATAACAACAAGTTTTTCAGCATTTGCAATTACTTCAACATTGTCACGTGAAATAACTGCGATTTGTGAAAATACTGCGCCTTCTGGTTTCCAACACTTAGAACAACCACAAGCATGGTTATGTGCAGTTTGACCTGATAGTTTTACACGTACAGTATTTGACTCACAGTTACAGTTTAATACGCCACCTTGGAAGTTTTCTTTAGTAGCTGCAAAACCGTTATCAATTGAAGGGTGTAGAGATATAGACATAATTTTTCTCTTATTTAATAGTTATTGGATAATGTTTATTTTGTAGGATTATTATGGTTAATTTTAAATGTCATTTTTAAATGCTGTATTTAACTTAGTACAAATAAAGTAAAAATGAAAAAATTAACTATGATAATAATAAATTAACACATATATTGTGTCGATGAAATATATTCTATACTTTAATTTGTTTTTCACAATAACGTATATTGTAATTGATTATTACCAAATAGGAACAATCAAGAATAAGATGTCGCCCTAATAAGGAACAACTTAAAAGGGCACCATTATAATGAAATAAATTAGCGGCTATTTTATTTGTTTTTACTTATGTGTGTTGCAATTGCATCCATTAAATCAGGAGATAAGCAATCGTAAGCTTCTAAACCTAATGACTCAAAACGTTCGCGAATTTCAGGCATTGACTTAGGATCGGTACCCGTTTCAATCACTGATGAGACAAACGCAGCAAAAGCAGGCGCAGACCAGCCTTGTTCACTAGAAAGCTCTGTATGAACGAAATCTAAGCCATAAAATGGGTGGTTAGTGTCTTCGATACGACCATACATATGGACACCACAATCTTTACAAGCGTGACGTTGAATCGTTGCGGTTTCATCAATAATAATTAGTTTTTTAGCATTTGCGATAACTTCAACATTATCACGTGGAATAACGGCTACTTGTGAAAATAAAGCGCCTTTAGGTTTCCAGCATTTAGAACAACCACAAGCATGGTTATGGGCTGTTTGTCCGGTTAATTTAACATTAACTTTATTCTTTCGGCAATGACAGCTAATTAAACCACCTTTAAATGTATTACTTGTTGGTTTTATTCCATTATCAATTGCAGGGTGCAATTTAATAAAAGGTGACGTTGAACCTTCAGTATTATTACCGAATAATTTAGCAAAGAATTTTTTCATTATATTAATCTTATATTATGTGTAGAGTATTAAATACTAATGGTGAAAACATCATTAGTTATATATTCAAGTATTAAGTATTAAGTATTAGGTATTAAGTGTTAGGTATTAAGTGTTAGGTATTAAGTATTCGGCTAATGGGATTAGCCGAATACACATGTGGTGCCAGTTACTACATTCCGTTAGGCTGGAATAATGCTTTTAAACGTTTAGTAATAATTAAACGTGATACAGTAAACATACCTTCAACGGTACGTTGGTGTAGACGGAAAATCGTATCGTAAAGACGACGAATAAGGCGTCCTTTAAATACTAACTTATTTGCCATTTTTGACTGAGGAGCAAATGAACCTACAGCAAAGTGATGCCCAACTGCGACAACCATACCACCATCTTTAAATTCAAAGTCGGTCAGTTCTTTACCACGTAATAAGCCAGTTAAACTTTTGCTTAAATGCACTGCTGCACGGTTCGCCGCTTGTGCTTTTGGCGGAACAAAACTGCCATCAGCTTGTGGAATTGATGCACAATCACCTAAAGAGAAAATGCTATCATCAACAGTAGTGGTTAAATTCGCATTAACAATAATTTGGTTCATGCGGTTATATTCTAACCCCCCAAGTCCTTTAAGCCATTCTGGTGCTTTTACACCTGCAGCCCAAAATTGAATATCAGCCTCTAGTGGCTGATTATCAGCGGTGACCATGCCATGTTCTGATACTTCACTAATACGCGTATTTAAAAGCACATTAATATTTGTACGTTGTAGCTCTTTTAATACTTTAGCAGACATTTTTTGTGGGCTATTTGGTAACACACGATCTGCTGCTTCAATTAAATTGATTGTTAGTTTAGCTGCATTGTAGCGTTGTAATTTATGGCTTACTCGTGCAAGTTCAGCTGCAAGTTCAACACCTGTAGCACCAGCGCCGACAATATTTACAGTGCGATCACTACCTTCACGTAGCAATTGACTGATCTTGTTCCATGCATGACGAGCTTGGCTTGCCGAATCAAGGAAAATACAGTTATCACGAGCACCGCTAGTATTAAAGTCGTTACTTACTGCACCAACAGCGACAATAAGGTAATCATATTTTACCGCAGCTTCTGTGCCATCGTTACGACGAACACTAAGCATTTTATTTTCACGATCAATATCAGTCATTGCTGCTTGATAATGTTGGTAACCATTAATTGCACCATGGGTGAAGTAGCAAACTGAATCTAACTCGCGATCAAAGGTACCTGCAGCAATCTCGTGTAAACGAGGTTTCCAATAGTGATCCGTTTCTGGTTCAACTAGAATAATTTCATGTTTTTTACGGTTAGCTTTTGCTAACAAAGTCGATAGTTCTATACCGGCAGCACCGCCACCTACAATAACGATTCGTGACATAACGAATACCTCAAAAAGTGAACCCTAGATATCATTCTCAGGGGATGGTCTTCCATCATTAAATTGATGAGCTGATCCGTTGCTACAAAATGACTTTTTATTAGCCACAACACGCAGGGCGGCTACCTGATATCTTATGTGTGATGAATTTCTTTGATATAAGACAATTAAATCGGTCAAAATTCAAGTTCTGTGAACTCGACACGGGTATTTTTTTTAAAATATCACTGTTGTGCCATTGGTGACCATTATATTCCAAACATATTTAATGACAATGGTGTCAAAAAACAAATGACCTTTACTGTGAGGTAATAATAATGTGAGATAAAATACGCTTGTAATTATTGGTTACAATTATTTACTGGTAAGATGTTGGTTTGTATGTAATCAAATAATGTGCATAACTATACAATTATAAGTTGTAAAGAAATAACTAAAGCTAAGGTAAAAAGAGGGCTAATTCTTATGAATTGGGAATGTTACGCAGAACAGAAAAGTAATAGTAAGCATGAGCAAACTGCTCATGCTTAAAGGTGGTAATTTAAAATGATTCTATGTCGGTAAATTGCCCTTGCAACCAGTGAATCGCTGGGCTTAATTGAGAACCAATTGGGTAAATAAGCGAAGCTGACCATACATTACTGGTAATTTTACTGAATGAAAGGTTAAGTTTCTTTAGCATTTCATTTTTAAGGTCATGTTTTAATACAAAATCAGGCAAGCAACAAATGCCAATATCTTCACGGCATAATGACAAAATAGTATGAATATCTTCAACATGCCATAGTTGTAGTGCTGCTTTTGCTTCATCAAATGGCAATGAATCTAAAGATGCAGGGATCAATAGACGTTGCTGACAAAAATCTTGGTAGCTTAATGTTGTCGCACCCGCGTTATATTTATCAAGGTACGATTGAGTAGCCACCCAGCTAACATTGATATTAAATGCTTGAGTATACTCTAGGTTAATTTTATTTTCGTGATCAAAAATACCTAATGCAATATCAAGATTTTTAGCTTTGATTTCTTCAGCTAAACGCTTACTGTTTTGTTGCATAATAAACAATTCAATATTCGGTAGGTCAGAGGATAACCGTTTGATTATTGAAAGTATTTTTTCATTGCATACCAGCGGATCAATACCGACTTTGATTTTTACATCATTCATATGGTAAATAGATAATGAGCGCTCAAGAAATGTTTGATATTGCGCCATCATTATTTTAGCATTTTTTAGTACGTGCTCACCTTTTTCTGTTAGGCGAGGGCACTTACTTGAACGATCAAAGACTTGAAATCCTAAATCAATTTCAAAGTTTTGGATAGTGAGGCTAACTGCAGCTTGGGTTTTATTCAGCTGTCGTGCAGCAGCACTAAACGAACCATATTCGGCAGCAGCAATAAATGAGCTAAGAGTTTCAATCTTTATATTCATTTTTTAACGATTCATCTTATTTTTATAATGGTTAATAGGTCATATTTTATCGTTCTACATAAGAATAACGACATTGGTGTGGTTCTAATATAACTAAAACCTATACCTAAAGACAACTATTAGTGCTTTTTATATTGATATTTATTATATTTATGGCTGTGTTGGTATTTGACAATTTTTAGCCTAATACGTGCTTTTATTTTATTAGTTGATAAAAATCAGTCGCTAAAGGGGATGTCTAGCGACATCCCCTTAGTATTTAGCCAATAAACTTAGTGATAAAGCCGCTAATATTAGAAAGGCTTGCTAGGCTCATTATAAGGACAATAGTGACACCAATTACCGTAAGGTAGAGTGGGTGCTTGTAAGTTCCTACGATATTGGGGTTACGTGTAGCACCAAGTACTGTCGCGAGTACGATAGGTAAAATAATGCTGTTAACAAGTCCAGCTAGCATCAGTAACAGGATTGGCATATTCATTAATACAGTGCCGAGGGTTGTGAACATGATAAACCCAACACACCATGATTTTTCATTACGGGCAACAACAGGGAAAAGCGTTTTTATTAATGATATTGCCATGTATGAGTTGCCAACCACTGAAGTAATTGAAGCGACAAATAATACCAACCCAAAAATAAAGTAACCAATATCACCCGCACCATGACGAAATGCATCTGCTGCAGGGTTTGATGGATCTAACGTTACTCCAGTTGTGATCACCCCTAATACAGCACAAAATAATAAGATACGAATAATGACCGCAATAGAAATACCTGCCCATGCGGTTTTGGTGACATTGTGGGTATTTTCAGTGCCTGTTAAATTCACATCGATTAAGCGTTGTGCGCCAGTGTAATAGCCACCAACGGCTCCTCCAACGATTGTTAATGTTGGCAATAAAAGGTTTGAAAAATCAGAAGAGGCTATTGCAGCTATTACTGTTGGTGCGAGTGGCGGTAAATTGGTGAGTGCGACATAAGCAATTAATATGATCATTAATAAGCCTAAGTAACGCGCCATTTGATCCATACGTTTAGATGCGTTATGAACAATGAATAACAGACTACCAATTACCCCTGTAAAAATAGCTCCCCAGGTAGTATCTAGCCCCGTGAGAACATTCATGCCAAGTGCTGAGCCGCTAACGTTGCCAAAGTTAAAAGCAACCGCGCCAAGCGCTAATAAGATGCCAATAAAGTATCCCATTCCCGGCGCTACTTTATTAGCAATGTCTTGAATTCGTAAGCCAGAGACGCCAACGATACGCCATAAGTTCATGACAATACCAAAAGTAATAAACATTGAAGCAAAAACAGGAAAAGCCATATCAATGTTATAGATATTGGTAAATACAGCGGTTTGCGTTAAAAATCCAGGGCCAACAGAGGTCGTCGCCATCAAAAAAGCAACGCTCAAAATTGCTTTGTTTTGCCAATTAGTATGGCGTGGGGAAGCTGTTGTGGTTTGTGTGTCAGTTTGCATAATCAATCCCAAAATCAAAGTCTCTCATATTTATAAAAATAGAAAGACAACTGATGGGGATCAGCTGCATTAGGGAATGATATCTTTAATGAAAAAGCAATAAAATGTAATCGATTGCTTTAGTTGGCGCGGATAATAGAGATAGTTATAAGGACTGTCAATAACCTTTTTTCAAGCAATAAAAAAAAAGCCCTATCTTGGTAAAAGCTAGGGCTTTAAAGTATTTTTTTAAGCGGTATTATTTCTCAGTGGTATGAATAGCTGCTTTAAGATCATCTGGATTTAAATCTGCGCGATCAAACTCTTGAGATGCGGGCATACGTAAGTGGAAATCTTTAAAGATTTCAACTTCAGCAATGCCTTCAGTTAAAATAAAATCACTAACATGACCACCTTGAGTACGATCATCACTGATAAAGTGAAAATGGAATCCTGGAACATTTATACCGATCATATATTCAGGGATCTTAAAGCCAATCATGACACCTGAGACATGAGTCATTTCAGCAATCGGTTGATGCTTTACCACTTCCACCATTGGCGGATAAGGACGATGCTGTGCAGGTACTGTACGAGTTTTAACGTATGAGAATTTGCCAGTTAAACGAATAGCATTAATGGCGTTATTAGCAACAAAGTCTTTTTCTAAACAAGTTTCAAATTCAGATTTGGTTAGCTCAATAAGACTAACTGTATCAGTTGGCTCGAAACTAACTATACCAGCAAACGGCGTAGTAATATCATGATCTACAAGATGCACATCACCAGTACTCGTAAGTTGATATACTTCATCACCTAAAACAATCATCTCGCCATCAAGATCATTAAAGGTACCGATACCAAAATTACCATGATCAAGTAATTGACCAATTGTAAAATCACCTTGGTATAAACCTGCAATCAAGGCACTCATCATTGAAGTTTGATAAAACGTTTTGTCGTTATTTTTATGGCTCATGATGTGTTCCTCTTAATCTTGTTGGCAAGGGTGAAGTTGATCAAGTAGACGGCTGTTATCGCGGTAATCAACATTAACGTTAACTAATACTGGACCACTTAATGCCATTGCTTTACGAAGTACAGGCTCGATATCATCAGCGTTGTTAATTGCTAAGCCGTGTGCACCAAAGCTTTCAGCATATTTAACAATATCTGGACCCATGAAACTAACGGCACTTTCACGACCGTATTTTTTCAGTTGCTGAATTTTAACCATGTCGTAACTGTGATCTGTCCAAACAAAGTGAACAATATTACATTTATGACGAACTGCGGTTGCCAATTCCATCGATGAGAATAAGAAACCACCATCACCAGACATTGAAATAACTTTTTCATTAGGTGTTAGTAATGAAGCTGCGATAGCCCAAGGTAAAGCAACCCCTAGCGTTTGTTGACCGTTGCTAAATAACAACCGACGTGGCTCAAAAGCGTGGAAATAACGTGCCATCCAAATGTAAATAGAGCCTACATCACAACATACGGTTGTATCATCACTCACAAATCGACGTAGATCATGTACAAAACGTAGCGGATGGACACCTATTGATGAAGTCTTGTTAACACCCATACGCATAATATGTTGTAAGTCTTGACGTAAATCTTGAAGTTTTTGATTATTTTCAAGAGGTTCACGTTGATCTAATTCTGCTGCAATAGAATCAACAGAAACGGCAACATCGCCAACAACTTCACAAATTGGATTATAACTAATTTCTAAATCTGCTTGCTGGTAACCAATATGAATAATCGGTGTTTTACCATCTTTATTCCATAAAATAGGATCATATTCGATTGGGCTATAGCCAATTGTGATTATTAAATCAGCATTGTTTAATGCAATATCACCAGGTTGATTTTTAAATAAACCTACACGACCAAGGAAACAATCATATAAATCATGTGAAATCACACCAGCAGCCGCAAAGGTGTTAACTACCGCTATTTTAGTTTGTTGTAGTAATTGGCGAATAGATGCTGTTACAAAAGGTTGACTGGCATCCATACCTAATAGCAATACTGGATTTTTTGCCGCATTAATACGATCTGCTGCTTGACGAATTGCTTGTGGATGCGCACCACCAAATAAAATTGGCTTAGGTTGCTGTACGGGAATAAACGGAATCTGATTGGTTAGCACATCTTGAGGTAGACTAACAAAACTCGCTCCTTGAGTAGGTTGTTCCGCAATACGGAATGCTTTATGAACCACATCAGGGACAGAGGCACTATCCATTACTTCTGCTGAGAATTTAGTAATAGGATTAAACAGTGAACGTGTATCCATTGATTGGTGCGTATTATGAGAATACATCGAAAGCGGGACCGCACCAGCCAGTGCAACAACAGGGTCGCCTTCACTATTTGCTGTTGCAACACCGGTAACAAGGTTTGATGCACCTGGACCAGATGTTGCAAGACAGATACCTGCTTTGCCTGTTAAACGTCCAGTTGCAGCTGCCATGAAAGCGGCATTTTGTTCATGGTGACAAATAATGATTTCAGGACCGTTATCACATACAGCATCAAAAACTGAATCGATTTTAGCTCCAGGGATACCAAAAATATGTGGAACATCGTGTGCGTTTAGAGTTTCAACGACAAGCTCGGCACCTGAAATGGTTTTATTTAACATATAAGCCTCATGGTTATAATTATTAATCGGCTCAGGACATGTTTTCGCTAAATCGAATTTTATGTGATGAGTGGCACAAAATTTAAATTATTTATCATACAAATTAAAGGGGCTAAAATTGGAAGTTAATATTTCTTATTTAACAGTAGGCAGTGTAATTAATTACATTTTGATGGTGAGGAAGAAGGAAATACAGATTGGAAGGGAAAATCATGTGGCAAGATAGAACAAGGGCTTCAAAAAAGAAGCCCCCTAATCATTAACGGAAATGGTGATAGTCTTATAGCATGATGTTTGCAATCAGTGCTGATAACACACTAACTAAAGTTGAACCATATAGTAGGCGTAAGCCAAAACGCGCAACCATATTACCTTTTTCTTCATTCACACCTTTCACCGCACCAGCAATAATACCGATAGAACTAAAGTTAGCGAATGAAACTAGGAAGATTGAAACTGTACCTACAGTGTGTGCAGATAAGCTTCCCATTTGTTTTTGAAGGTCCATCATAGCAACAAATTCATTGGTAACTAATTTAGTTGCCATGATACTACCTGCTTGTAATGCTTCATGAGCAGGTACACCCATAAGCCATGCAACAGGATAGAATAAGTAACCAATTAGGTTTTGGAAACTGATACCAAAAGCAGCATCAAAGCCCGCATTGATCATTGAGATTAGTGCGATGAAACCAATTAGCATAGCAGCAACAATAACGGCGACTTTAAAGCCCATTAAAATGTATTCGCCTAGCATTTCAAAGAATGTTAATTTTTCACCACTTTCAGCCGCCATCATTTCATCGATATCCATCTCAGCCTCATGATCATAAGGGTTGATGATAGAAAGAATGATGAAAGTACTAAACATGTTAAGGAATAATGCCGCTACTACATATTTAGGGTCAATAAGTTTCATGTATGAGCCAACGATAGACATCGAAACTGTCGACATTGCAGTGGCAGCAAGGGTATACATACGACGCTCAGACATACCGCCTAAAATATCTTTATAAGTAATAAAGTTTTCAGACTGGCCAACCATTAATGCACTGATTGCGTTAAATGATTCAAGTTTACCCATGCCATTAACTTTCGAAAGTAAGAAACCTAACGCTTTGATAATATAAGGTAATACTTTTATATGTTGTAGAATACCAATTAATGCTGAAATAAAGACAATTGGCATCAACACACTAAGGAAGAAGTTAAAATCATTGTTATTCGATAAATTACCGAACACAAAATTAGTACCATCAGCAGCAAATGCAAGCAGACCATTAAATGCGTCAGCAAATTCTTTAACTATGCCAGTACCTGCTGATGAATTAAGTAAAAAGTATGCTAATGCTAATTCAATAATAAGTAGTTGAAGAATATATCGATATTTAATGTTTTTACGGTTATTACTAGCAAGTAACGCTAATACTGCAATAACGACTAACCCGAGTATAAAGTGTAGATAGACCATATTGGATTGTGCTCAGTGTGATTATTATCTGTTTATGTGGTTATGCTGAACGATTTCATTCTTAGATAAAGTGATATATATCGCATTTTTAATCCAGTGCTTTTTTCTGCAATTGACAAGAACTTATTTCTCAGAATTACGCAATCGCTTGCTATTTAAAGAAATTAGATGGTGAAAAATGTTAAAAAATATATTTTCTAACTGAGATTTATGATTGATTATGATTTTTTTTGTGATGTTGGTATCAGTATAAACGCCATTTACCCTTTGATTTTTAATTATTGATGTCATAAATGAACATGGGTTGTTAAAAGTAATGAAGTGGGGTTAAAGGTGGATAGTGTAATTTTAAGAGGTAAGGTCTATTTGTTGTATCAATATTACAATTTAATATTGTAAAGATGATGCGTTGTTGTTAACGGCATTAATTTACATTAGGGTTAAATAATAGGATGATATTTACTCTATTTTTATTGTGATTGGTAATGTAATGAAAAAGTCATCTAAAAACCGTAAATTATGGTATTTCCAGAAACAAGAACGACGAACTAAGCATTTATCTATCCCTAACTTAAAAGCATAATATAACATTGCACCTTGAGTGCGCAGTTATATTGTATGCATAAGATAACGTTCGATGTAGGTTATTTAAATAAGGTTGAACTATCAAATCGATACGGTGGAATAAACGGTCGAATTCCAGAATCACGAAAGCGTTTAAGTTTCATTATTTGTTTATAGACAATGAAATAACGATTTATGTTATTAACATAGACGATAGGCTGTAATCCTATATGTTTACGAGTAATAAGCTCAACATTATTAAACCAAACGTTAGGGTTATAGCCTTGTTCTTTGGCATATCTTCGCATTTTATTGATATTACCGGGACCGGCATTGTAAGCGGCTAATGAAAGGTAGATTTTATTATTATAATCTATTTCATTGCTACTAAAATACTGATCTTGTAGGAAACGCATATATTTAATACCAGCGTGAATATTATTGGTTGAGGTATAAATATTAGGAATATCTACATTAGGATCGCGAGCTGTACTGGGTAATATTTGCATTATACCTACGGCCCCTTTATTTGAGACCTTATGCTGATTTAATCCTGACTCTTGAAAACCTTGTGCCATTAGCATTAAATAATCAAAATCGTATTGTTTTGAATAACGGAAAAAAGTATGTGATAATTTTTCCATTCGATCAACATTGTTAGGATCAAGTAGAGTATTAAGCCAACGATGATTTTCCAAATATTTGTTATAAATCATATTACCTATTAATGTACCTTCCTTAACGGTGTTAATATATTTATTAACTAAACTCATCAGTTTAGGGCTATCTTTACGCATTGCCCATGCGATCTCACCATTGTTGCGTAAAACAAAGCTATCGTTTATTCGAATGTTTTTTAAAATAGGTTGCCAAATTTTTATTTTATGATCATCTATTACCGTCGCATTTAATAAGTCTAAATTTATTAATTCCAATAATTCATAGTCTTGTAATGTTTCATCAACAAATAATATTGATGCGATTGGTAAATTTTGCATCCTTAATTTATTATTAACTTTAAGTAAGCTTTGGTAGTAACTTGAACTTTTTCTGATCCATATAGTTTGAGCACTTAAATCAGTTACCTTATTGAAAGGTGGTTGTTTTTGGTTATTAATTAAAACTTCTGAAATATTACTTAATACGGGTTGACTAAAAGCGACTTGCTTTTTACGTTCAGCAGTAATGGTAATATTAGCTACAGCTAAGTCACCTAATCCGCTAACAATATAAGGCAGTAAGTTATCACGATGAACAGGAATAATTTGTAAATGTAGCGCTGGATGACTTTTATGAATATTTTTTTCAAAGTGTTGTAATAAATCAGCAATAATGCCTTTAGTGATACCGTCTTCGATGTAATAAAATCCCAAATCTGCTGCTACCAATACTCGCAACACGCGTTTTTTTTCTAATTCAGCTAAATCACCGACATATTTAGTACCGCTTAGGGGGGCGAGTTGAATTGAATAAGCCTGAAAACTTATTAATAACAGGCACAAAATTAATAACTTGTGTTTATATTTAATGAAGTGCGAAATATTGAATATCATTTTACCTGCCATACCTAAGTAAACTTAAATTAATAGGTTTGGGGTTAATTATGGTTGCTAATCATAAAAAATGCCTATTTATCTCATGTTTTTGTATGGTTTATACTGATTTTTCATATGTTAAAGATGATGATATGATGGTTAATTATTGCTTCGTTATATTGTGTAATTTATGGGTAACTAATTAATAATGAAAAGAATTCTAATGGGATTGATAGCTGTGTTATTACTGTCTTCATGCAGTATGGCAGCTACTTATTTTGTGCGGAATACCCTTTATGTAGATATTTTGGCATATATGCCTAAAAAGCTAAGCGAGACATCGGGGTTAGCTATTATTGATGGTGATATTTGGACTCAGAATGATACTTATGGTCAAAATAAGCTTTATCGATTAAATCATGATTTAACAGCTACTGCACAGACGGTAAAAATTAATAAAAGCCTTAATCGAGATTGGGAAGACTTAGCGCAAGATCAGCAATATCTATATATTGGCGATATTGGCAACAATCTTGCGAAGCGTAAAGGTGGTGTTATTTATAAAGTCACCAAAAGTCAACTTAGTCACCAACAAGTCGTAACGCCAACGGCAGTATTAAATTACCAATATACTGATTTTAAAAAAGGTTGGTTTAATAAGCATAATTTTGATAGTGAAGCGATTACCATTGTTGGCGATCAGTTATGGCTGTTTACAAAAAACTGGAAAGATGAAAACACAAAACTGTACCGTATAAACACATCAATAGTAGATAAAATACAATATGTTAAACCTGTTGCTGAATATCCAAGTAAAGGTTTAATTACTGGGGTTGATTATGATCCGCAAACAGCAACTTTAGCCTTTATCGGTTACCGTAAAAATATGTATTTAGGTTATTCCTTCATTTGGCTGGTAAAAGTGAAGAATAACGAACCAGATTGGTCGACGGGCATTTACAAACGGTTAGGTATTTATTCACAGTGGGAAGCTATTCATTGGTATGGTAAGGGAAGATTATTGATTACTGCTGAGAAAAACCCATTGAACAAGGCTATGATCGGTATAGTTGATGTGCAAAAGCTACTAGATACGGGTGAATAACAATGGATTATCTGTTATTCTGCGCCGATAATTTCGCTGTGATTATTGCAACCACAGCATACTAAATTGGATAAATTGTGACTAATAACGATGTTTTGCGCCGTGTTCGCTATACTTTTGATTTAAATGATAGTGAGATGATCGCTATTTTTGCAGCTGCTGATTGTGAAGTTACACGTGAGCAAGTGTGTAGCTGGTTAAAAGCGGATGATGCTGAAGGTTATAAAAGTTGTTCTGATGAGCAAGTTGCCACTTTCTTAAATGGCTTTATTAATCAAAAACGCGGCAAAAAAGAAGGTGCTCAACCTGCACCAGAGACAAAAATCACAAATAATATTATTTTTAGAAAATTACAAATTGCACTTAATCTAAAAGCAGAAGATGTGCTCGATTTGTTTAAATTAGTTGACTTTCGTTTAAGCAAGCATGAATTAAGTGCTTTCTTCCGTAAAGTAGATCATAAACACTACCGTGACTGTAAAGATCAAGTATTGCGTAACTTTTTACAAGCACTTCAGATCAATCATCGTGGTGTAGAGTCACTTGAAGAATCAACTGACGAGAAGTAATTTTCTTTGTTGGTTTGACTGTTAGAAGCAGCTCCCATTGGGGCTGCTTTTTTATTAGCTGTAGTGTGGTAATACATTATAGTCATTGTGTTTCGAAATATTTACTAACACATTTATCAATTTATTGGTCGGATTGATTGTACTCATCAAAGAAAAAAACGGTTGAATTTGTAAGCTATTCACTTCAGTCATAAATGTTGAGTCAGTGAGCTTATGAAAATTACGGATAATTTACACTCGCCACGTATTGGTATCATTGGTGGTATGGGCAATGAAGCTATGGTCGATCTAATGCTAAAAATGGCATCGTTACCAACGCACAGTGACTATCAATTTGTCGCTTTTGGTAATTCGCGTTTAGCCTATAAGCCTCAAGAAGTGATGCAACAATGGCTACCAACTGATATACCCGAATTACGTAAATATGATACCGCGGCCTATACATTACGATTAATGCAATATTTAGCCGTTGATCAGCTTGGTTTAGCCTGCAATAGTGCCCATGAATTATTTCGACGTATTTTGCCAGAGATACCAGTAACTTTTGTCGATATGATTCAACAGACAGCAACGTCGCTACAAGGCTGTCAAGAGTCGGTATTAGTCATGGGGGTTAACAGTCTAATAGAATCGAAATTATATCAAACAGCCTTGACTGAGCAGGGAATTAAAGCTAAGCAGCCTTCTGTTGATAATCAAGCTAAAATAATGGAAGCAATTTACAATCCCAATTTTGGTATTAAAACGGCTCAAATCACCAATCAAGCAGAAACATTATTATGTGAAGTGATATGTGATGAAATTGCCAAACAGGGTTGTACTAAAGTGATATTGGGCTGCACTGAATTACCGTTAGCTTTAACTGCTAATAGTTGTCAGCGATTTAAAGCACAAGGGATGTTACCAGAAAATGTTGAAGTGATTGATGCATCGATGGCATTGGCACAGGCATTAATGTTAATTCAAGGGCAGAGTGACGCGTTAATTCAACCTTTGGCGACTTATCAAAGACAATACTTAGATTGGGCACAACCATTAGCGTTTAAAGTATCATCATTAGCAGAAGCTATAGAGATTCAACAGCGCATTTTTGATTATACGGTGGATTATTTAACCGAGCGTAGTCAAAGTCTTGTTGGAAGTTATTTCCATTTACCGACATTATTTTTTTCTGCATCTGCAATCGATGTTGAACAAAAATTAGTAGAGCTAGAGATTGATGTTTATAGCGATATTAATGTGTTGGATAAAATTATTAGTGAAAAATTAGGTGATTATTATTCTGATTTTTAAAACAAACGAGGTAGTATTAAAAACTACCTCGTTTTATTTTATTGATGTTTAATTACAACGTAATTTCTTTCGTCATTCCAGCTTGTGCATGTCCTGCCATATTACAAGCAAGCTCTACTTTGTTACTGCCATGGAAGTGCCACAATACTTGCTTAGCTTTTCCTGGGGCGATAGTAACGGTATTGCCATTATCTGCTTGATGATCTTTCGTCATTTTTCGATATTGTGCTTGCTCTTGTGGAGAGCCAATTGAAAATTCGTGTGCCATTTTACCTTGGTTGATAACCACAAATTGCACCACGTCATTAGGTTTGATATCAACAGGTTGTTTGAAGGTGATTTGCATATCATCCGAGAGAATGACATAGGCTATTTTATCGGGTTTTGAACCTGTCGCAGGCATACCCACATCAGACATACTTTTCATATTCATCATCTGATGGTCCATTTTAGTCGTGTCCATTTGTGAGTGATCCATTGCAGTATGCTCCATTGTTGAGTGATTCGTAGCTGCAATGGCGTTGGTGGTTGTTAAGGCTAGAGCTAAAATAAGTAGTGTTTTTTTCATGATTCATTCCTTTGTAATTGATGATGAATTTAATGATGCTGTGGTATTGGTATTGGTATTGGTATTGGTATTAAGTTCGCGACTTTTCCAAAGCTTGAAGATGGCAGGTAATACTAATAAGGTTAGTAAAAGCGCTGACGCCATTCCGCCAATCATTGGTGCTGCAATACGTTGCATTACTTCAGAACCAGTACCTGAACCATACATTATTGGAATCAAACCAATAATAACGGTTAGTACGGTCATCATTACAGGACGGACACGTAAGCCAGCACCGTCACTGATCGCTTGCTGTAAATCTGTTGCGGTTAATGCACGTTGTTGATCTTGTGCATCTTGCTTTTTAAAAGCCCATGACTGATTTAAGTACACCAACATAATCACGCCAATTTCAACCGCGACACCAGAGAGCGCGATAAAACCAACGCCAACGGCTATAGAGAAATTAAACCCTAGTATCAGCATCAACCATAAGCCTCCAACCATCGCTAATGGTAGGGTCGCCATAATGATCAATACTTCTTGTACTCGGCGGAAACTGAAATAAAGCAGTAGCATAATAATGGCAAGAGTAATTGGTGTGACAATACTCAAGCGAGCTTTTGCTCGCTCCATATACTCATACTGACCTGACCACGCCAATGAATAACCGACGGGCAGTTGTAGTTTTTTGGCGACCACTTGTTGTGCTTCGGCAACGTAAGAGCCTAAATCACGCTGTTCAATATCGACAAACACCCATCCATTTGGACGTGCATTTTCAGTTTTGATCATTGGCGGACCATCTTCATAACGAATATCAGCAATATCAGCTAGTGTGATACGGGCACCATTGGGAGTCATTAACGGTAAATTTTGCAATTTAACCGCAGAATCACGGTAGGGTTGCGGATAACGTACATTAATAGGGTAACGCTCTAAGCCTTCAATGGTTTCACCTACATTCATCCCACCGACTGCGGTAGAAACGATTTGCTGAACATCTTTAATTGCCAGTCCATAGCGAGCCGCTTGGCGACGATTAATATCAACGGTAACATAACGCCCACCGGCAACACGCTCAGCATAAACAGAGGTAGTGCCAGTGATGTTATTTAAAATAGGTTCAAGCTCTGATCCGATCTTTTCGATCACTTTCAGATCGGGACCTGCGATTTTGATCCCGATAGGGGTTTTGATCCCCGTTGCTAACATATCAATCCGTGTTTTGATTGGCATTACCCAAGCGTTAGTTAATCCTGGAAATTGAATTAATTGATCTAATTGCTTACGTAACGATTCAATCGTGACACCTTCTCGCCATTGATCGCGAGGTTTGAGTTGGATCACCGTTTCAATCATGGTTAATGGCGCTGGATCTGTCGCGGTATCAGCACGACCAACTTTGCCCCAAACCGTAGCGACTTCAGGAACGGTTTTAATCAGTTTATTGGTTTGCTGTAATAACTGGCGTGCTTTACCAACCGATATCCCAGGATAGGTGGTTGGCATATACATTAAATCACCTTCATCTAGCGGTGGAATGAATTCACTGCCAAGTTTTGTTAATGGATAGTAAGACGATGCCATTAAGCAAAGCGCAATCACGATGATTGTCTTCGGAAATTTAAGGCTTAAATTTAATAATGGACGATAGAGTGCAATCATGGCACGGTTCACGGGATTTTTATGTTCAGGTAAAATCTTTCCTCGAACAAAATAGCCCATTAACACGGGAACTAACGTAATGGCTAAACCTGCCGCTGCTGCCATGGCATAGGTTTTCGTAAATGCTAATGGCGAGAACATTTTGCCTTCTTGCCCTTCAAGTGCAAATACGGGCACAAAACTTAATGTAATGATCATTAATGAGAAAAATAGTGGGGTGCCAACTTCTTCAGCTGCTTTGCCTATCACTTGCCAACGATTTTCATCAGTGAGTGGTGTTCGTTCAATATGTTTATGGACGTTTTCTATCATTACGATAGCCCCATCAACCATTGCGCCGATTGCAATAGCAATACCACCTAATGACATGATATTGGCATTAATACCTTGCCAATGCATGATGATAAAAGCAGATAAAATACCAATCGGTAAGCTAATCGCGATCACTAATGAAGAACGAATATGGAATAAAAATAAAGCACAGACAATAGCAACGACAAGGAATTCTTCAGCGAGTTTTTGCCACAGATTTTTAACTGCATGGTCAATTAAGGTTGAGCGGTCATAGGTTGCGACAATTTCAACACCTTCAGGTAATCCACGTTGTAATTGTGCTAGTTTTGTTTTGAGGTTGGTGATCACTTGACTCGCATTTTCGCCAAAACGCATCACAATAACGCCACCGACAGCTTCACCTTCGCCATTAAATTCAGAAATACCTCGGCGCATTTGCGGCCCCAGATTAATATCTGCAATATCTCCTAGTAACAGGGGGGTACCATTTTCAGTGACTTTAAGTGGTAATGATTTTATATCCTCAATATTGGTTAAATAGCCTGTAGTACGCACCATATGTTCAGCTTCAGCCATTTCAATAACGGAGGCACCTGTTTCTTGGTTACCGTTTTGAATTGCCATATTAACTTGCTGTAACGTAAGGTTATATGCCCGTAGTTTCGAAGGATCTATTTGAACTTGGTATTGTTTAACCATGCCACCAACGGTTGCAACTTCAGAAACACCTGCGACGGTTTGGAGTTCATATTTTAGAAACCAATCTTGTAAACTACGTAATTGTGCTAGATCGTGTTTACCTGTTTTATCTTGTAATACATAGCTATAAATCCAACCAACTCCTGTCGCATCAGGCCCTAATGTAGGTTTAGCATTGGTAGGTAATTTAGGCGCAACTTGGCTTAAATATTCTAATACTCGAGATCGCGCCCAATACATATCTGTTTTATCGTTAAAGATAATGTAGACATAGGAATCGCCAAAGAAAGAATAACCACGGACAGTTTCAGCGCCCGGTACGGCTAACATGGCTGTCGTTAATGGGTAAGTCACCTGATCTTCAACCACTTGTGGTGCTTGGCCTGGGTAGCTGGTCTTAATGATGACTTGAACATCTGACAGATCTGGCAGGGCATCGACAGGGGTGTTTTTAACGCTGTATAAACCACCTATCGTTAAAAACACGGCAGCAATTAATACTAATAAACGGTTATTGATTGACCAACGAATAATAGCAGGGATCATTATTTATTCTCCATAGATTGGAGATCTTGCAGAATATAATCGCTGCCATTTTTAACCAGTTTAAATCGCACCGGTTGATCCTGTTTAAAATCACTTAATACAATGGTGTCACTGACGGTAAAGTTCATTTCACCCGCGGGCCATTGCCATTCGGGAACGGGTTGGTGGTTTACGGTGATCATATTAAAATCAGCCATTAACATTGAGATATTGCCATTGACCCAAATCTCATTGATCATTTTGGACGTGTCTTTTTTATAATCAATAAGTTGATACTGATTATTGGCCGTTTTTTGAATTTCAAATTTAATCTGTTGACCAACGATGAGATCGTTAATTGTAAGTGTTTGATTGACTTTAAAATCCATTGTCATTGCTGGCCAATTCCAAGTACTGACGGGCTGGTGGTTGATGGTTAAAATACCTTGATCGCTATTGATCGCGATGATCTCACCCTTAGCCCAAGTGACGACAGGGTGTTTATCGACATTGTCGACACCATTAATACGCGAGAGATCGGCACTTTTACTTGATTCTGAATCAAGCATAAATTGGGCAGAGGTAACAATACGATCGGCTGTGGTTAATCCTGCGATAACTTCTACGAGATTATCAGCTTCACGACCAATTTCGATTTTGATTGAACGGTATTTTCCATTACCCTCAGCAAGTACTACACGCGTCATGTCACCTGAGCGAATCACGGCTTGGGTCGGAATAGTTAGCACGGCTGTTTCTGTTTTTGGGGTTAAGGTAATATTGGCAAACATATTTGGCTTTAATTGATTATTATGATTAGCAAACTTTAACCGCATCCGTAATGTACGTGTGTTAGGATCTAAAATAGGGTAAACATAATCGACCTTACCTTGCCATTGCTGACCGGGAATCGCATCTAATGTCATGGTGGCTTTACTGTCAGTGGTTATCCAGTGTGCTTGGCGTTCAAATATTTCGGCATTAACCCAGACTTCATTAAGTGGACCGGCACTGATAGCCGCTTGTGCTGGGGATAGATAACCACCTTCACGGACGTTTAAACTCGCAATAACGCCATCAGCGAGTGCTTTTACTTCGATGGTTTTGGTGGCTTTGCCAGTTTTTATAATATGTTCGATTTGTTGCTTATCAACGCCAAGAGCGGCTAATCGATCTCGCGCACCTTGCATTAATCCACTGCGACCAGTGCGATAAGCATTGAGTAATTCTTGTTGGGATTTGACGAGTTCTGGTGAGTAAAGGGTAAACAATACATCGCCTTGATTAACTTGCTCACCAACCGCATTGACGTATAACTTTTGGATCCAACCACTGACTCGAATATTGGTTTGCCAAAGATGACTTTCGTCAAAGGCAACATAGCCAATGGTATCTATTTTTGGCGATAGTTTTTGTTTAATCACTGCAGCTGTTTTTACGCCTAAGTTATTTTCAACGGCGGCATCAATAATAACCGTACCTGCGACATTTTCTTTTGCAGCATCTTTTTCGGCATAAACAGGAATTAAATCCATCCCCATTGGTGATTTACCGGGTTTATCGCGTTGGTAATTTGGATCCATAGGTGCGACCCAATACAGTGGCTCATTATTGGCTGTTGTTGTTTCAGCCATAAGCATAGATGCTGAATGAGTTGGCATGTAATGTGTAAAAGTAACACCAATAGCAGTACCAATAAGTAAGGCAACAGTGGCAATTTTAACGGTATTTTTTGACGTCATGATGTGACCTACTTATTGATTGTAATTATTTATGGTTGTTGATTGCTGAAGCTGCAATGAGAACGGTTGAATATCAAAGCCATTAATTAATGCGGCTAAGTTACTGTTAGTAATGTTCAAATCAGTAATAACCCGTGCTTGTTCGATGACTAAAGCTAGTTCATCGGTTGCGGCGGCAATCACATTATTAAACTGTGCGGTATTATTTTGATAACCACGCTCAACAGCTTGCGTACGTGCTTTAGCTTGGCTAAGGAGGCTATCTGTATAGCGTGATAATCGTTGGCTTAAATTATCGTGCTCAACCAGTAAGGCATTTACTTTGGCATTCATTTGATTTAACAGTAGGTCACGTTGTGATTTTGCCGCTCCCACTTGATATTGCGCCGCCGCATAATGATGATCTTGACGGTTATCAGTAAACAGCGGCAGATCCATGGTGAGATAGGCACTCACTAGATCAGGTGCAGGTTTCCCCGACATACCATTGGCCTGGCGAGAGGCATACATAACTTCAATGCCAAATTGAGGTTTATAGGCTTGTTGGACGATGGAAACTTGGGTTTCATTAGCAGAAATAGCACTATTGGCTATCTGTACTATCGGGTGTTGTTTCAGTAATGAATAATGTTGAGTGGTGGCAGTTAAACGAGGCATTAATTGGTTAAGCTGCTGCCAAGATAGTTGGTTAGACGCTTGGATAATGGTTTTGTTTGTGAGCCAATCAGCTCCAAGCCACTCAGACAGTTGTGCCATGATGCGATGTTGTGTTTGCAGGTTTGTTTGTAATTTGTCTTCTATCTTGGCGAGTTGCAATTTCACTTGCAGTAAATCTTGCGTTTCACTACTGCCAATAGCGTAATTAGTGTTAGTGAAATTAACTAGCTCCATTACTAAACGGTGGTTGCGCTGTAAGGTGTGGTAAACCGATTGTTGATAGCCCAATTCTAACCACAATTGTGTCATTTTATTGATAATATCGAGTTCACGAACAGCGTGTTGAATACCAATAGCTTGAGCTTGAATTTCCCCTTTTTGTTGTTGTAATTCAAGGGTGTTACCACGGTCAAATTGTTGCATTAAACCAATAGATAGCGTGGTCATAGGATCAGTGTTAAGAGAAAAACTATCTGTTGGCAAGCCACCAACCCCCAGTTTTAACTTAGGATCAGGTAAGCTGTTACTGCCTAAACTGGTTGCATACATTGCACGTTGCTGAGCACTAATTTGAGCCATACTGGCATCGTTTTTAATCGCTTTAGTGATCAGTTGTGTTAACTGTTGCGATTGTTGTATTGTTGTCACGGTTGCTGATGGTGAAGCAAACAGAGTTGCTGGTATTATCGTGCTAGCACTGATAGCTAGAACTAACATAGAAGTTGTAACGTTCATAACGTAATCCAATCTTCCATAAGCGAATATAAAACAATAGTAGTGATGATCTAATTATTATTACGCAGTTAGCTATTAGTAATAACGGTTTAGAGCAGCTATTGCATTAAATAAGGCTTATGGTGATCTTAGATCTGCTGCAAAATAATAAAATGCAGATCATAAGATGCAATTAATCTATCACGGACAATAATGATGTCGTGAGCAAAAATAGACTAAACAGATTTATGCTATCGGAGGGCGATATAACGTCGGTGTAGTAGTATTTAGCTGGTGTGTTTTTTCTATAGCGATGAGCGTTAGATTTGATGGTTGGAATAAGTTTTCAAATTGACTCGGAAGAAAAGCAAAATTACTTAAACATGGGATAGAACAACATTTATCAATTCCGCCCATTTTATCGCAATGAGGAGGTGATTCTGGCGCTTGGTGGTGTTGATGAGGTGTCATAGATTCATCATCACAGCAATCCATCGTTGATGACATTACCATCATTGAATGATTCATGCTGAGCATTTTTACCGACATTAAAGGCGCACTGGCAGCAACACTTGATAGCAATAATGCTATCAGCGTAAAACTTGTAATCCAAATTGTGCGAAGACGTTTACTGTACATCTTTAGCCTTTAATTAACGTTAAGTTATCATTATATGCAATGATTACTATTTGACGTCAAGTAGTAATTGTTATTTGGTGTGTTATTAATGCATAAAATACCAATATTGGTGCTTTAAAATGTTTACTATATTGTTTGATAATTTTTTTCATGTCGAATTATTAATCAGATTTATCATAAATAGTTTGAAAAATTAAGCTGCTGTTTATTCACCCCGCTGGTTTTTCTTGCTAGTCTGTGATGATTATCGATAGCATCTATTGTTTTGGCTATTGTTCACTCAGAAGGTAATCTTGTTTGAATCATTTTGTTTGGGATGTTAATCCAATACTAGTGTCATTCTTTGGTTTAAAGATACATTGGTATGGCGTGCTATTTGCGCTCGCTATTACGTTTGGCTTCCAAGTTATGAAGTCAATTTATGAGCGTGAAAATAAACCTGTTGAAAGTTTAGATTCACTATTAATGTATGCCGTTGTCGGTATCATTGTTGGCGCTCGATTATTTCATGTTGTGTTCTATGATCCAGGTTATTACTGGGCACATCCAGCGAAAATATTCGCAGTATGGGAAGGTGGGCTAGCAAGCCACGGTGGTGGTTTAGGCTTAATCATTGCGGTTTATTATTACAGCAAAAAGTATGCTATTGATCGTATGTGGTTACTTGATCGTTTAGCGATTGCAACAGCATTATTTGGTTTCTTTGTCCGCTTTGGTAATTTCTTTAACTCAGAAATTTTAGGCACCCCAAGTAATTTGCCATGGGCAGTTGTGTTTGAACGTGTTGATTTAGTGCCACGTCACCCAGTTATGCTTTATGAAGGGTTTTCTTACTTAGCAATATTCTTCTTATTGTTTGCTTTATACCGTAAAACGGATATTGGTAAATACAAAGGACTGCTACTTGGTTGGTTCTTAGTGCTTGTGATGACAGTACGATTCTTATTAGAATTTATTAAAGTACATCAGGCTGATTATTCAACCGATATAGTACTCAATACTGGTCAGTTATTAAGTATTCCATTTATTCTGGTAGGTATTTATTTTGTGATTAAAGGTCAAAGAGCGCGTAGCTTAGACCACGCTAAAAATAGCTAATCTAACAAATAAGATAACTATAAAGAGAAAGCCGATCATACGATCGGCTTTTTTTGATTATACGATTATGGTTTGTGTTGGTGTTTCTGTTATCGGTGCCAATGTTAAACGTCGACGTTGATTTCTGACAATGAAACCAAAAAGTAAAATAGCAGGGAGCCATAACCACTCTTTACGCCAACGCTCCACTGGGACTCGAATATCAACAATTTGTTGGTCAAATTGCAATTGTTCAGTTGCAGCAGGGCTACCAAATGCCACTATATCAATTAACGTTTTGCCTTGGCTTTGATAAGTTTCAATGCCAATTTTTGCCAATTTTTGTTGACCAGAATCAGCCTCTGGCACTGTAAATAACACGCTAAATTGACGGTGTTTACCGATAGCATCTTCACCTGCAATTCGCATTCGAATAACATCGCCAGCCGATAGTTTATCAAGGGTACTCACTAAGTGTGTTGGCGCAATATTTTGATAAGGCTCAACGATTAAATCTTGCCAAAACCCTGGGCGGAATAACGTAAATGAGATCAATAATAATGCGATATTTTCATACCAACGATTACGGGTTATAAACCATCCTTGGGTTGCCATCGCAAAAATAAGCATCGCAATTGTCGCAATAATAAAAATAATAATGCCATGGGTCACGCTGACATCTATCAGTAATAAATCAGTATTAAAGATAAACAAAAACGGTAATGCCGCGGTGCGTAAGCTGTAATAAAACGCGGTAATACCGGTTTTTATGGGATCGCCTTTTGATACTGCAGCTGCAGCAAATGAGGCTAACCCTACAGGCGGTGTTACATCCGCCATAATGCCAAAATAGAACACAAATAAATGTACAGCGATTAAAGGAACAATTAAGCCATTTTGCTGCCCAAGGGTGACAATTACCGGTGCTAATAAACTAGAAACAACAATATAGTTTGCTGTGGTTGGCAATCCCATACCAAGAATAAGGCTTAATAGTGCTGATAAAATTAGCATCAGCATTAAATTACCCATCGATAACATTTCAACTAAATCAGCTAAAATTAAACCTACACCAGTTTGAGAAACCGCACCAACAATAATACCTGCAGTTGCAGTCGCGATACCAATGCCGATCATATTGCGTGAGCCTGCAATTAAAGCTTCAATCAGATCATTTTTACCTTCAATAAAATGCCCATAGTGACAGCCATCTTTACGTAATAAACTCAGTAAGGGACGTTGCGTTACTATAATGCCCACTAGCATTACTGAGCCCCAAAAAGCGGATAATCCAGGGGATAAACGCTCGACCATTAAGCACCATACTAAGACCACCACCGGTAAAATAAAATGTAAACCCGCTAATAACACACTGCGTGTTTCTGGTAATTCATTCAATGGTGCATCAGGATTGTCTTCAGGTAATGGAGGGTGGTTGGCTGCTACTTTGAGCAAGCTAATATATACTGCGGCTAATAATACGCCAATCACAAAAGCCGCATAATCGCCAAGTAATGGTTTTATCCATCCCAAACCGTAATAGATAGCTAACGAAAAGCCACTGATTAAAACACAACCAAAACTAAAACTGGTTAAGCGTACTAGCCATGGTTTATGGTGTTTGGGTTCAATCGCTGTCATACCAAGTTTTAACGCTTCTAAATGAACAATATATAACAGCGTAATGTATGAAATAGCGGCAGGTAAAAAGGCATGCTTGATAATATCGATATAGGGAATACCGACATATTCCACCATCAAAAAAGCGGCAGCACCCATCACTGGCGGCATAATCTGACCGTTTACCGAAGATGCAACTTCTATCGCGCCAGCTTTTTCTTTGCTAAAGCCGACTTTACGCATCATCGGAATGGTAAATGTGCCTGTGGTAACAACGTTAGCAATCGATGAGCCTGATATTAATCCTGTTAATCCTGATGCAACCACCGCAGCTTTTGCAGGACCTCCACGCAGGTGTCCTAATAAACTAAAAGCTAACTGAATGAAATAATGTCCAGCGCCAGCGCGTTCAAGTAGAGCGCCAAACAACACAAATAAAAACACAAAGCTGGTGGATACTCCAAGGGCAATACCAAACACGCCTTCAGTAGTGATCCATTGATGGTTAGCAAGAGAAGCAAATTGGACTCCTCGATGAGCAAGTAATCCCGGCATCCAAGGGCCGGCAAAACTATAACCAATAAAGCCAAGGGCAATAAGCGGTAAAGCTGGGCCTAATACGCGTCGAGCAGCTTCTAGTAGTAACGGTAAACCAATACACGCGATAACTAAATCAAATTGAGTGAGGCTGCCAGGGCGTTGAGCGAGTTCATTATACATAATAAATAAATATAATGAGGTTGCAGCAGCAATCATACCAAGTGCAATATCACTGTAAGGAACACGCTCTGTCGCTGAACTATGACGCGCAGGAAAGACTAAGAAAGCTAGAATAAGCGCAAAGGCCAAATGGATTGCGCGAGTTTCAGTATCATTAAAAACACCTACACCAAGGATAAACGGTATCGGTGAGGCTATCCATAATTGAAACAGTGACCATGAGATTGCTAAAAAAGTAATGACTTTCGCCATTATTCCTGTTGGTAAACGTGCACCAACATCTTTGGCGATCAGATCTTCGGTTGAAAGGATGGTGTCGTTTGAGAGATGTTGTTGGGCCATATGTATTCACTTACAAGTTGGCACTAATGAAAATAGAAAATGTTATTTAAGTCATTGTGAGTAGTGTATTTTCATTAGTAAAAAAGAGAGCAAGCGAGATAAAAGGTTACCTCGCTTAGTGGTGAAATTACATCCAGCCTCGTTCTTTATAGTAACGAACAGCGCCATCGTGTAATGGTGCGGTTAAGCCTGTTTTTATCATATCGGTTTCTTTTAGATCAGCAAAAGCAGGGTGCAGACGCTTGAAGCGATTAATGTTAGTAAATACTGACTTTACTAACTGATATACCATTTCTGGATCAGTATTAGCGTTAGTAGATAATACCGCTTTACCGCCTATAGACACGGTATCATCAGGATTTCCACGGTACATACCACCTGGAATTATCGCTTTAGTGAAATAACTCTTTTCTTTTAATAGCGCATCAATCTCAGGTCCAGTAACTGCAATTAAACGGGTGTCAGTAGTGGTAGAGGCTTCTTGAATAGCTCCATTAGGGTGACCGACAAAATAGCTCATCGCATCTATTTTATTATCACTCATTGCAGGAGCTTGTTCTGCTGGTTTGAGATCAGAAACTAAACTAAACACATCACTATTCCAGTTTTTAACAGCTAAAATTTGCTCAAATGTGTCACGTTGACCAGAACCCGGATTGCCTAAATTTACCCGTTTGTTTTTTAAATCATCAAAAGAATGAATGCCGGAGTCTTCACGAGCTAAAATCGTAAATACTTCACTTTGCAAAGAAAATACCGCTCGAATATCGTTCATTTTGCCATGATCTTGAAAAGGGGCTAAGCCGTTAAGGGCTTTAAATTGATGATCAGACTGCATGATGCCAAAGTTATATTCATGGCTACGGAGGCCATTCACATTAGCAACACCGCCGCCACTGGTCGGGGCATTACATTTTATTTGATGGGTATCAGTGGTACGGTTTACAAAGCGACAAATAGATTGTCCGGCAATGTAATAAACCCCTGTTTGACCACCAGTACCAATAGAAATAAAGTTGTCTGCTGCAGTTGCGAAGGATGGGTAAAAAATACTACCTAACGCACTGACAATAATTGCGAGTCGTTTCATTTTAAAGTCCTTTTTATGATTATTACAGGATGATAATTATTATTTTTCTATCACAATGGCATTGATGTTGTATTTGTTAATGTTGATGCATAAAGTGTGTTTATTGACGCTGATTAGCAATAAAAAAGCACCGTTTTGTGTGATTGGCGATCAATAAGTTTATTTTTTGTTAACACAAGGTACGGTTAAATAGGCAAGGTTACAATAAGTAAAAATTTGCTTTTCTTATAATTTGAGAAAGAGGTGAATATTGTTAACAAGGAAGAATATTAAAAATAGAAGGTTGAGAAAATAATTAAGCTAGCTATGACAACTGCTTAAACAAAAAAACCGCCAATAAATGACGGTTTTTAATTCAGTTTTAGTGGACTTTAATGGAACGGATACCAGAACAGCGTTGTTGATTGATAACGGTGAAAAATCCCTAGTCCAAGCACTAATGCAATAATGATTAATGCGATAACGTCGTTTCTCGTCATTGGCTTTAAGCTATACCAAGTACGTTTTTTATTGCGCCCAAAACCACGCAGCGTCATAGCATTAGAAATTACATCGGCACGGTCTAAACTTGAAAAAATCAGTGGTCCAAGAATTTTTGCAACGTTACGAATACGTGTCATTACAGGCGCTTTCTTTGAAATATCTACCCCTCGCGCTTGTTGTGCATGCATAATATTGGTGAAATCTTTCATTACTTCAGGTAGATAACGTAACGTTAGGCTTACCGCATAAGCAATACGATAAGGTACACCAAGTTTGTTTAAGCTTGCTGAAAATTCCGTTGGGTGAGTTGTGAAAACAAACACCAACGCAATCGGGAACATACTGAAATATTTAAGGGTAACAGTCAGTAAATAAAATACAGTCTCAAGGGTTATATTATAGTGCCCAAAAAGATGCACTAGCACCGTAGTTGAATGCATGTAATCGGTGCCTTGTTGAGGGGCAATCAAAAACATAAATAAAGCATTCATTAATAATACCACTGCGGTACCGATTAAGAGTGGCTTATAGACTGCAAATGGAATTTTAGTAGCTTTTAATAGCAATAATCCCACAATGATTAATCCACAAATAACACGCAGATCAAAGGTCAGCAGTACCATGGTTACCCACGCCATAAATAACACAAACTTGGTAATACCGTTTAAAGCGTGCAGCCAAGAGTGAGTGTTGACATAACTGATGCCAAATTTTAAATGTTTGCTTTTCATGGTTATTTATTTTTTAGTTCGTGGGCGATAAAACAGCGAATAAATTGGTCAATATGCTCAATACCCATTGCCTGAGCTAATGAATATAAGCTAGTAACGGTTAAGTTTGCTTGATCTAATAATGCGGGCTGACTAAAGATATGATTAACCTTATCATCAGTCAGTAAGCGGTTATCAGCAATGACAATAGCGCGTTGGGTATATTCAAGAACTAAGTGCATATCATGTGAAATAATCACAATAGTTAGCCCTAGTTTTTGATTCAGTTCTTGAATAAAGGACATCATCGCAGTGTAGTGATGGTAATCTTGGCCTGCTGTTGGTTCATCAAGGATCAACAACTCTGGTTCCAGCACTAACATTGTTGCAATAGTTACCCGTTTTTTCTGACCAAAGCTTAATGCATCAACAGGCCAGTGGTGGTAGCGTCCCAGACCACAAAGTTTAAGCGTTGCTTCTACTTTTATTTTAATCTGTGCTTCATCCATACCACGGTTACGTAATCCTGATGCTACTTCGTCAAAAATCATATGGTGTGAGATCATATGATTAGGGTTTTGCATCACTACACCAATATGCTGGCAGCGCTCAAAAATGGATTGATTAGCTAAATCTTTACCATTAAGGGAAATAGTGCCACTATCAGCTTCTAACACGCCCATAATTAAGCGAGTGATAGTTGATTTACCCGAGCCATTTTTTCCCATAATCGCAACAAATTCACCTTTATGAATATCAAAGCTGACATCATCTAAGGTATTGCGAACCCCATCATAGGAATAGCTAAGGCTGTTAACGCTTAATAGTACCTCATTGATAGGTTCTAGCTGTGGTTGCTTAACCTGATGGAACCAATTTTCAATTTGAGGCTTGAATTTATTAAGATTAATTGTTGAAAAATAAGCGGGTTTATCTTCAGCGGTGATCGTACATCCTGCTGCTTTAATGGCAGAGATATATAACGGCTCACGAATACCGTGTTGCTGTAATAATGGGCTAGCTAATAGTTCATCAGGCGTCATATCTGCAATGATTTCACCACGCTCCATCATAATAATACGATCAATAGGGCGGTGTAATACATCTTCTAAACGGTGCTCAATAATGATCACTGTTTTATCTGAATCTTTATGTAGATTATCAATGATTTCAATCGCCGCTTTACCTGTTTTAGGGTCAAGACTGGCAAGTGGCTCATCAAATAATAAAATATCAACGTCATCAACCATGACACCAGCCATAGATACGCGTTGTTTTTGACCGCCACTTAAGTCAAAAGGAGAGTGATCTAAAATACTGTTTAAATCGACCATATCGGCGGTTGCTTGCACGATTTCACGCATTTTTTGCTGTGGAATCATCTGGTTTTCAAGCGCAAAGGCAATATCTTCACCCACACTTAAGCCGACAAACTGACCATCAGTATCTTGTAATACTGTTCCTACCATACTGGTGCAATGATCAAGATCTAAGCTGCGAGTATTTTTACCGTTAATGTATAACTCGCCGCTACAATCGCCTTTTATTGCATGGGGAATAAGTCCATTAAGACATTGACCTAAAGTAGATTTACCACAACCACTTGGGCCAACGAGTGCAATTTTTTCGCCCTTATTTATTGTTAGATTAATATTTTTAAGGGTTGGATTTTCAAGTGCCCAATATTTAAACGAAAAATTATTAAAGACAATACTCATTATTAATAAGCCTCTTTTAGGTTGAAGCTTTGCTGCTTACGTTTAGCGACTGACGTTAGAATTAAGTGGCCTACAAAGGCAATAATAACGGTATTACTTAATGCAATAATCACCAGTTGCACCAGTACTTTGGTAAACGGTTCAGCATAAAGTACCGCATCAAGGAAAGCAGAACAGCCATAGCCGACGACATTAGCAACGAAGGCCAGCACAACAAATAGACTAAAATCAAACTTAGAAAAAAGTCCCATGTCTAAACGACCACGAGTAAGAATAGGGTAAAGACCAATAATTAAGCCAACAATGCCAGAGCCCAGTTCCCAAGTGAACCATACGCCCCAACCAGCAAATAGATCTGTTACCCAGTGGCCAATAATACCAACTAGAAAGCCAACCAGTGGGCCGAAGAGAACTGCAAATAAGGCAAGAACTGCCATTGCAGGTTTAAGTGTAGTATTAGCAAAAACAGGAATACCGAACATAGGTAAACCACCAATGCCATATAGGGCTGCACCAATTGCAATAACAACAACTGTTTTAGCAGAAAGACTCATAACTTAACCTTGTTAACTCAGCCATCGAGACATCATATTGTCATCGATGAAATGCAATAATTGGATTAAAAAAATGCTTATGGTAGTAATCGTCGCGTTGCAGATTCGACAGACCAAGCCAATCAGTAGAGTACCGTAGATAGTAATTACTATTTAATAAGGTAACTCAGCACTAATAATCCATTATTAAGTAAGAGCGGTGTAAGTCTTTTCAATATGAAAACGGAGTAAATTTTAAAATGTGAAACCAAAAGCGGCGCTATGATAACGTAATCTAATCAGGAAAGGAATGCTTTACATCTAGACGGCTAAAGAATAAGCAGCATTAATTTATGTTCATTAAATGAGGTTAATAAAGTGTTATAGATAACTGATTTGGCTATTTTTTATCATAGTATTAGAGCTATATGATCATACGCATTTTTTGGGGCTTTATTTTTATTATAAAATAGACAATAATCGAACAACGGTCATTATTTTACAGCGCGTAAAAAATAGATAACCGTAAACTGTCAAGTCTTAACTTTATGTGAAACTTTGCACTGATACACAGAATCAGTATGAGGTTAATGTCGAAGTTGAGGTAGAATTATAAGTATTAGTAAGTTAGCTGTCCCGCCATTGTGGCAGGGTGCAGAGCCAAATCATATTGGAGATACAGCTTGATTAATGTATTCCTTGTAGATGATCACGAACTGGTTCGCACAGGGATCCGACGTCTTCTTGAAGATGTCCGTGGTATTAAAGTGGTAGGGGAAGCCATCAGTGGTGAGGAAGCCGTAAAATGGTGTCGTAGCAATTATGCGGACATTATTCTTATGGATATGAACATGCCAGGTATCGGTGGTCTTGAAGCTACTCGTAAAATTTTGCGCTTCAACCCTGATGTTAAAATTATTGTATTAACGGTTCATACTGAAAATCCGTTTCCAACCAAAGTTATGCAAGCTGGTGCTTCAGGTTATTTAACTAAAGGTGCTGGGCCAGATGAAATGGTGAATGCTATTCGTATGGTTAACAGTGGACAACGGTATATTTCATCTGAAATTGCTCAACAAATGGCTTTAAGTCAGTTCGCGCCCGATTCGGAAAATCCATTTAAAGAACTGTCTGAGCGTGAATTACAGATCATGATGATGATCACTAAAGGCCAAAAAGTTACCGATATATCAGAACAATTAAGTTTAAGCCCTAAGACTGTGAATAGTTACCGTTATCGTCTATTTAATAAGTTAAATATTAGTGGTGATGTTGAGTTAACACATTTAGCTATTCGTCATGGCATGCTTGATACTGAGACATTATAGTGTCTGAGCATGTTGATGATGGTACTGTTTTTGATGCCCAAAGTTTTCTCAAAACGGTCACTCACCAACCTGGCGTCTACCGTATGTACGACGCCAGTGGTGAGGTAATCTATGTTGGTAAAGCCAAAGATCTCAAAAAACGTTTAGCCAGTTATTTCCGTATTAATGTTAGCGGTGAAAAAACGCGCGCGTTAGTTAAAAATATTTGTAAAGTGGATGTGACAGTTACCCATACAGAAACCGAAGCATTAATTCTCGAACACAATTATATCAAGCAGTACTTACCCAAATATAATGTCTTATTGCGTGATGATAAGTCTTATCCTTATATTTTGTTAAGTGCGAGCAAACATCCTCGGCTATCTATTCATCGCGGTGTGAAACGCCGTAAAGGTGAATATTTTGGTCCCTATCCAGATGTTTCTGCTGTGCGTGAAAGTTTGCATCTAATGCAAAAAATATTTCCTATCCGCCAATGTGAAGATTCGGTTTATGCTAACCGTAGTCGTCCTTGTTTAATGTATCAAATTGGTCGTTGTTCAGGCCCTTGTGTTGCTGGTTTAGTGTCTGATGAGGATTATCAGCAACAAGTACAATGGGTGCGTTTGTTCTTGCAAGGTAAAGATCGTCAAGTGATCAATACTATGGTCGAAAAAATGGAACAGGCCAGTATGGCACTCGATTTTGAACGCGCAGCTGTTTATCGTGATCAGATCCAAGCTTTACGCCGAATTCAAGAACAACAATTTGTTAGTCAAGATAACGAAGATGATTTAGATGTTATTGGTATTGCTTATCAAAATGGTATGGCGTGTATTCATGGATTGTATATTCGACAGGGAAAAATTTTAGGTAGTCGTAGCTATTTCCCTAAAATGCCGGTTGATGCTTCATTAACGGAAGTGTTATCAAGTTTTGTTACTCAGTTTTACTTTAATCAAGCTGAAGGACGAGTTATTCCAAGCTTGATTTTATTGAGTGAAGAACTCGGTGATGACAGTGATGCCATTTTAGCTGCGCTGTCAGAGCTTGCTGGACGTAAGATTGCGATTAAATATCATCCTCGTGGTACGCGAGCAAAATATTTACAATTAGCACAAACAAATGCTGCAACGGCGTTAACCAGTAAACTCAATCATCGCATGACGATTCAAGAGCGCTTCTTTGAGTTACAACAAGCACTAAACTTAAAACCTATTTCACGCATGGAATGTTTTGATATTAGTCATACCATGGGCGAAAAGACCGTGGCATCTTGTGTGGTCTTTAACCAAGAAGGCCCATTAAAGCAAGAATATCGTCGCTATAATATTAGTGGTATTACTGGCGGCGATGATTATGCAGCAATGGCACAAGTATTAGAGCGCAGATACAGTAAAAACATCGAATTAGATAAAATTCCAGACATAATTTTCATAGATGGGGGTAGAGGTCAGCTCTCAAGAGCGTATGATGTTGTAAAACCTTATATTGCTGAGTGGCCTAAACGACCAATGCTGGTGGGTGTTGCCAAGGGAACTACTCGAAAACCAGGGCTTGAGACACTAATTTTTGTAACCGGTGAAGAATTTTCTATGCCGAGTGATTCTCCCGCGTTGCATTTAATTCAACATATTCGAGATGAAAGTCATAATCATGCGATCAGTGGTCACCGTGCCCAGAGAGCAAAAGTAAGAAAACGTAGTACACTTGAAGATGTCGAGGGAGTTGGACCTAAACGGCGTCAGGCTTTATTAAAATACATGGGTGGAATGCAAGAACTGAAAAAAGCAAATAAAGAAGAAATTGCTAAAGTGCCTGGTATCAGTTTAGCTTTAGCGGAAAAAATAGTCGATGCATTGCAACATGGTTAGTCTGTCGCTTTGAAGGTTATCATTGCCACAGTACTTTAATTGGTTGAATTTACAGAAAAGGCACACTCTTTTCATTTTTTAGAGTAGTCTAAGTTGTATGTTAAGCCCAGATCTTGAACATAAGAATAAAATTATGCGTTTATCAATCCCAAATATTTTAAGTTTTATCCGACTCATTCTAATCCCATTTTTTGTTATTGCCTTTTATTTACCTTATGAATGGTCGGCGTTTGTTACTGCGTTAATCTTTTGGGTTGCAGGTGTAACCGATTGGTTTGATGGTTATCTTGCACGTAAGCTTAATCAAACAACCCGTTTTGGTGCATTTATTGACCCTGTTGCCGATAAATTAATGGTTGTTACTGCAATGGTGCTGGTGGTTGAGCATTACCATACATTGTGGGTGACTGTGCCAGCGATCACCATGATTGGCCGTGAAATTATTATTTCAGCATTACGAGAGTGGATGGCTGAGTTAGGTAAACGTGCAAGTGTTGCCGTTTCATGGGTAGGTAAAGTAAAAACAGCATCACAAATGTTTGCTTTATTATTACTGTTATGGCATCCACATGAGTATGTTGTATGGCTAGGTTACGCATCACTTTACATTGCAATGGTGTTAACGTACTGGTCAATGGTGCAATATCTTAAAGCTGCAAAAGGTGATTTGTTAAACGCAGATAATCACTAATAAAAACCTAAGGGTTGGTTTACAGATAAAAAAATGGCGAGCTAATAAGCTCGCCATTTTTATTACTGCTGATAAATTATAACTTATTGCTTAACCACAAAGTTGCTGACTGTGGTTACTGTGCGTAATTGAATCAGCTTGTTGCTGGAACCAATTAAGTTGTTGTGATAATTGGGTCACACTGCCAATAATAATTAATGCAGGGCTTATTGCTTGCTTCGCTAAGGTTTCTATTTGAGCTAATTCGCCCGTTAAAACACGTTGCTGAGCTGTAGTTCCGTGTTCGATAATAGCAATTGGTGTCGCAAGAGACATTCCATAAGCACTGAGTTTATGACGAATGACGTTACTTTGATTAAGCCCCATATAAAACACTAATGTATGTTTTGCACGTGCCAGTGATAACCAATCAATTTGATCTTGGCCTTGTTTTAAATGTCCGGTAATAAACTGCACACTTTGGGCATGATCACGATGGGTTAATGGAATACCTGCATAGGCAGCACAGCCAGATGCTGCTGTGATCCCGGGTACTACTTCAAAAGGAATATTAAAAGGCAGTAATGCCTCTAACTCTTCACCGCCACGACCAAAAATAAACGGATCACCACCTTTTAAACGTATGACTTGTTTGCCTGCAAGCGCATGTTTAACTAATAATTCGTTTATTTGTTGTTGAGGTACACAGTGATTTCCAGCCTCTTTACCAACAAATATTGATTGGCTATGCGGTGGAAATAACGCAATAATTTCATCAGAGACTAACCGATCATAAATAATGACATCAGCCTGTTGAATTAAACGCATTGCTTTTACCGTTAGCAAGTCAGGATCGCCAGGACCGGCACCGACAAGGATCACTTTACCGATAGTTGTTGATGTCGGTAAACTATATAAGGTGTCTTGATGTGGCATAGCTATGCTCCAAGGCTGTGTCATTATTATGGGTATGATTAAGCAGTTTGGTGTTGAGGTTGACGATCTTTTTCTTTCGAATCAATGATTGGACGTTGTGCTTTTGGTGTAGTAAACCAATAACCTAAACCCATAAAGACCACGCCAGAAATAGTATTACCAATAGTTACCCATAGTAAGTTATGGCCAATTCCCGCTAGGGTGAATGCTTCTTTATGAGCACCAAACCAAGATAGAGCAAAGATGGTCATATTCGCAATTGAGTGCTCATAACCTGAAGCGATGAAGGCAAGTAAGCACCACCAAATAGCAATAAATTTAGCCGAGCCTTCAACACGTTGACACATCCAAATCGCTAAGCAAACAAGCCAGTTACAAAGAATACCTTTGAACAGTAATACTGATGCTGGTGCTGCTGTTTTTGCGAGTGCGACATTGTTTAGTAAGCTGTTGCTATCATTTAAAAGATGACCACCGCCAGCATAGAAGAACAATAGCGCAACACCGACAGAGCCTAAAAGGTTACCCATCCATGTTTGCGGTAATACACGTAGCGTATCAGCAATAGTAATTTGGCCTGTTTTTACACCAAAAGTTAAAAACATAGTGTGTCCGGTGTAAAGCTCTGATCCTGCTATAATGACCAAGGTTAATGCGATACCAAATGTAGCCCCCATAACGAGTGGTCTAATACTTGGATCAACCATATTACCTAAAGTAAAAATTAAAATAATACCTAAACCAACGTAAGCGCCTGCCATAGCAGAACTTAGCCAAAATCCTAATTTTTCGTGTTGTGCAAATTCAACAATACGAGCGGCATTAGCGGAACATTTTTTGATGGTATCAGTGTACATACGTTTTCCCTGTAGTAATTAAAACTGTTTGTCATAGATTGATAACTTTTTTGCGTTTCAACCTATGGCAAAAGAGTTTGGCAATCACTGCCAAACTCATTACTGCTCTGATTACAAATGGACTTGTACTTGACCTTGTTGTACTTGAATTTGGTAACAAGCGACCTTGATCTCAGGTTGTTCTAGACAATGACCATCAATTAACGAAAAGCGTTGTTTTTTGAGTGGACTTGCAACCCAGAGTTGATCTTGATGTTGGCAAATTAAACCACGAGAGAGCACATTTGATTGTGCAAAAGGGTCTTTATTATTTAGAGCAAACAGTTGTTCGCTGCTATCTGGACGGAAAATGGCTACTTGCTGGTCGTTAACTAAAGCACAGATACCTGTCCCAGGAATTAAGTCATCAAGCTGACACACAGAAACCCACTGATTCATGCTTTTTCCTCCAATGAAATGTTAAAGGTGGTGGCTTTTTCATTAATAGTTGCAGGACGGTGTTGGTCACGCTCTGGCACAAAAACTACGTTATCATCACGTTTGGTACTATTAATAAAATGTGCAAATCGCTTTAATTGCTGTTCGTTGCTGAGTGTGGTTTTCCATTCACAGTGATAGCTGGCAATTAATCTTTCAGCATCGGCTTCAAGTTGTTGATTAAGGCCTAGTTTATCGTTGATGATGACCTCTTTAAGGTATTCGACACCACCGTCTAAACTGGTTAACCATGTTGAAGTACGTTGTAATTTATCAGCAGTACGAATGTAGAACATTAAGTAGCGATCAACGTATTTAATCAGAGTTTCAGTATCGAGATCTGCGGCAAGAAGATCGGCATGACGCGGTTTCATACCGCCATTACCACCGACATACATATTCCAACCAGCATCGGTTGCAATAATGCCTAAATCTTTGCCTTGTGCTTCGGCACACTCACGAGTACAACCTGAGACGCCAAATTTCATTTTATGTGGCGTACGAATGCCTTTATATCGATTTTCAAGTTGAACCCCAAGGCCAACACTGTCTTGAACGCCGAAGCGACACCAAGTACTACCAACACAGGTTTTTGCCATGCGTAGTGCTTTGGCATAGGCTTGGCCTGTTTCAAAACCAGCTTCAATTAGACGTTGCCAAATCTGTGGTAAATCATCTTTTTGGGCACCAAATAGACCAATACGTTGTGCGCCGGTAATTTTGGTATAGAGCTGATAATCGTTAGCAATTTGTGCTAAAGCTAATAATCCGGCTGGAGTGACTTCACCACCTGCCATACGTGGAATAACAGAATAAGTACCATCTTTTTGCATGTTGCCAAGGAAGACATCATTAGTGTCTTGTAATGGTGTATTTTGTGGTGATAATGCGTATTCATTCCAGCATGACGCTAAAATAGAGCCGACTGTTGGTTTACAGACTTCACAGCCGTAACCTTTACCGTGTTTGGCAAGTAAAGCTTCAAAAGATTTGATTTCTTCGACACGAATAAGGTGAAATAGCTCTTGGCGAGAATACTCAAAGTGCTCACATAGGTGATTTTTAACCTCAATACCAGCTTTAGCTAGTTCGCTATTAAGGACCTGAGTAATCAGAGGGATGCAACCACCACAGCCAGTACCTGCTTTAGTAACCGCTTTTATTTCGCCAAGTGTTGTGTGGCCTTCAGCAACTGCTGCTGCAATTTTGCCTTTAGTCACATCAAAGCATGAGCACATTACAGCGCTATCAGGAAGAGAATCTACACCCATTGCTGGTTTCTCTGCGCCAGCATGTGCAGGTAAAATTAGGCTGTCTGGATTTTCTGGCAATTCAATATTATTGAGTTTTAGCTGTAATAAGTTGCCATAGTCAGCAGTATCACCGACTAAAACTGCACCTAATAGTTGTTTACCGTCTTCTGAAACGATAATGCGTTTATACACATCTTGCTGTTCGTTGAGGTAAACATAGCTTTTACTGTTAGGCGTTCGACCATTAGTATCACCAATGCTACCGACTTTTACGCCTAATAGTTTTAACTTAGCGCTCATGTCAGCGCCTTCAAAAGTATGCGCTTCGCCTAATAAGTGGCTTACTGCAATTTGTGCCATTTTATAGCCAGGTGCAACTAATCCAAAGAACATGTCGTTCCATGATGCACATTCACCGATAGCGTAAATATCATTATCAGAGGTTTGGCAGTGATCATTAATCGCAATACCGCCACGATGACCTAACGTTAGGTTACAGTTATTAGCGAGTTTATCTTGCGGGCGAATACCAGTAGAGAAAACGATGAAATCTACTTCAAGCGAGGTGCCGTCAGCAAAAGCGAGAGTATTACGTGCTGTTTGGCCTTGAGGAATAATTTCTTGAGTGTTTTTACCGGTATGAACCACAACACCAAGTTGTTCGATTTTTTTCCGTAGTTGCGCGCCACCGTGAGGATCTAGTTGTTCAGCCATCAACACTGGAGCAAATTCAATAACGTGAGTATCAACACCTAATGCTTTAAGTGCGCCGGCAGCTTCTAAACCAAGAAGACCACCACCAACAACAACGCCACTTTTACTGTGTTTAGCAGTTGCTTCAATTGCTTTAAGATCTTCAATGGTTCGATAAACAAAACAGTCTTTCGATTCATTGCCTTTGATGGGGGGTACCCAAGGATAAGAGCCTGTTGCCATCACTAATTTGTCGTAATTAACCTCACGACCAGTATTTGAGTAAATAATTTTTTGGTCGCGGTTAATCGTGATCGCACGTTCACCTAATAAGACATTAATATTGTGCTTTTGATAAAAACCATGCTTAACGAGAGATAGTTCTTCTGCTGTATGGTGAGAGAAATAAGATGAGAGATGAACTCTATCGTAAGCAACGCGTGGTTCTTCACAAAAGACAGTGACATCATACTTATCCATGTCGGCTTTATCGATTAGCTCTTCGATATAGCGGTGGCCAACCATGCCATTGCCAATAATAGCTATTTTGATTTTGCTCATAAATCCTCTTAACAACATAGTGAATTGCAATAATCTTATTCAGAGTTCCGTAGAATAAAAATGATGTAAATCAAATCCAACTTTAAATAACCCTAAAGAGGTATGCTTTAAAATCAAATAATTAGCTGTAATTATTGCCTCTTACTTAGAGAGGTTGAATATAAAAGAACAGCGTTACTTTAGTGATAGGCTGTTTAGATGGCGCATTAATGATGTTTTTGTTGATAAGTTATTATCAAAATAGTTAATAGTATAAGTAATCAAAGGAAGTGTTAGGGGAGGAGAATGTAAAGCTCAGTACACCATATAAAAAACAAATCCTACTAAAGTAAGTATTGATAACCTTTAAATTTGGCATCGTTATTTTGATGCGGATGGTTTTTGATCAGAAATGGGCTGATTTTTAGGTTGATGTAACGGAAAATGACCACTTAAATAAAAAGTGATAATTTTTCATTGACTCAGTCCGTAAAATCAGTAAATTACACCACATACCGCAGCGGGGAGACTTGCTAAGGTAAGTAAAGAATGTTTTTCTTTACAAGATGGCGCGTTGGCAGAGTGGCTATGCAGCGGATTGCAAATCCGTGTACCTCGGTTCGACTCCGGGACGCGCCTCCATTCTCTATGAGAATATGCGACACTAGCTCAGCTGGTAGAGCGCAACCTTGCCAAGGTTGAGGTCACGAGTTCGAACCTCGTGTGTCGCTCCAATTTAAGAATATTGATATTGTCAGTATTCAGCAACGTAGATGTTGCTAAAAATTAAAGAATACGGCTTAGGCGGTATTTACAGATGGTGTCTTACCCATCGCAAGAAATTGCGTGCCCTGGTGGTGGAATTGGTAGACACAAGGGATTTAAAATCCCTCGGCGTTCGCGCTGTGCCGGTTCAAGTCCGGCCCGGGGCACCATCTATTAGGTTGTTAAGTGATTAACAACAGGCTAGGGCAACCTAGTAACGTTGGCGCGTTGGCAGAGTGGCTATGCAGCGGATTGCAAATCCGTGTACCTCGGTTCGACTCCGGGACGCGCCTCCATTCTCTTTGAGAATATGCGACACTAGCTCAGCTGGTAGAGCGCAACCTTGCCAAGGTTGAGGTCACGAGTTCGAACCTCGTGTGTCGCTCCAATTTAGAAATATTGACGTTGTCAGTATTCAGCAATACAAGAGGTGACTCAACAATGTTGAGGTCACGCCTGAGTTTACAAGATCGGGAACCTCGTGTATCGCTCCAAATTAAAGAATACGGCTTAGGCGGTATTTACAGATGGTGTCTTACCCATCGCAAGAAATTGCGTGCCCTGGTGGTGGAATTGGTAGACACAAGGGATTTAAAATCCCTCGGCGTTCGCGCTGTGCCGGTTCAAGTCCGGCCCGGGGCACCATCTATTAGGTTGTTAAGTGATTAACAACAGGCTAGGGCAACCTAGTAACGTTGGCGCGTTGGCAGAGTGGCTATGCAGCGGATTGCAAATCCGTGTACCTCGGTTCGACTCCGGGACGCGCCTCCATTCTCTTTGTGAGAATAAAAGCCCGAGTGGTGAAATTGGTATACACGACGGATTCAAAATCCGTTTCCTTCGGGAGTGACGGTTCAAGTCCGTCCTCGGGCACCAATTAAAATAATAAAGCCTCAGCTCACGCTGAGGCTTTATTGTTTCTAGACTAATCAAAAACTTAGCCCTGTCCTTTTCTGGTCAACTTCCTGTCCCATTCCGTTAAAACCACTTCGTAAAACTGCCGTTCCTGCTCATATCCGGTCGTGTTGAAAATTCATAGCCGATTACTGTCCTGTAAATTCCAACATAATCTAGTGCTTGTTAAGACGTTTAAATGTCCATATCTGGTACTGTGCGGGGGGGATGGGGATATGGTTGATAGGACGGTGCTGTATTAAATTGCGCGGTCAGTTTTGGCGAGTGTATCGTCATCGACGAGATAGAATGATTAACAATTATTTATTCAAAAATATATTAGCCTTGAAAGTACAGGATTGAGTCTGGAACAAATATGATGGTATTCCTCATTATTTCCTTGTGAATATTAGTGGTTGTAGTATGGGAGATGATGGACTTTAGTTAGCTCGTTATTCAGGGTTCCTTAAGTATCGGTAACATTCGGAGTGATTTATAAGTCATAATAATATGCAACATTTTTTAATTAACGATATGATTTTTTTGGTATATCATAAGTCTAAATATTTTTGAGTTAGGCTGTTATATGTTTGGATTATATAATAATTATAAAATGAATAAGAATGATGATCGTTCTGCTGACTTGAGTTTGTTAACCGAAAGAAATAACACAGAAGCATTGAAATATATGTTAAGAATATTGTTTCTTGGCGTTATTCTTTATTTTATTTGAGGTGAGTATGGGTGTTAAGAATATTTTGATTCCTGGTAGACGTCAGCGTATTCGATCTGAAGTTAACCTTACTGCTTCAAGAATTAGTTATGAAAATTCGTGTAGAAATTTAAAATATGCCAAAATCACATTTTGGATTACATTATTTGTGGTAATAATTAAAATCTGCATTTTTGTAAAAACAACGTTTTTTACCAGTAGTTTTTTTAGTGCTATCTTTTGAATATTCAAAACTAGTTTCCTTCGGTCTTAGTCAAAACGATAAAGCCTTAGTTCATCACACTGTGGCTTTGTTGTTTCTAGCTTAATTAAAAAATTATCTATGTCTTTTTCTTGTCAACTTTTTGTCCTGTAAATTCCAACATTATCCAACGCTTGTAAGGCGTTTAAATGTCCATATCTGGTATGCCAAGAGATTATTTGGTGGTGATGTGGTAGCTGGCTATTTAGCGTTGTTAGAGTGCCATTAAACTGCATAAATAGTTTTAGCTATAAATTGATTTAGTGTTATGTCGAAATGAAGATAACAGTTATAGTTTTTCTATTTTTCGTAATGATGGTTGATTTTAAATAATTGATATTAAATGATTATGTTTGTGTATTGATTAATGTCGTTGGGGTAAGTACATATCAATTCACACATTGATTGATTCATTTTGTTGAAATTACATATTATTAATATTCCTTGTCATTAATTTAAGTTAATCATGTTTTTTGATAAATGATCTGATGCTAATAACCTTTGAAATAGGCTATTCGTGATTTCTGGCTACTTATGTGTAGCTCTGAGTAATTCTAGTGGAGATTAGAATATAACAGTGATAGTACGGAATTTTATGGCTTTGATAGTGTTTATTGAGTTGGTTGACAGTGAATTTTGTCGCCATTCCTGATTCAATATAATGGCGACAAAGAAACTTACTGATATATTTTTAACGGAGTATTTGGGGATTCTAGTTGATTGAAACTAGCTAATACTGAATCATTAAATATACTTTCATTTTTGCCTTGAGGGTGCTTTGCAATAACAAAATCGATAATGTTACCTTCTATTTCTAATTTTCCGTAAGCATCAACGAATGACTCAGAATCAATTTTAGTTAGCCATTTAATGTTTTGGGTGAGAAAACCTTCAAACCAATTAAACCCAGTTAAGAATAGTATTTTTTGAGGTTGATAATACCGAAGTTCTTCTTGGAGTAACTGGTTACAACCGTCAAACTGCTCATCGCATAACATGTCACTAGGGTTCCCTCCATTGCTTGGTGCTATTTTGTATAAGTTTGACCATACGATGTAAGAAGCCCAATGGTCTATATCGTCGCCGTAAATATTAAACTCTTTCGATATGTTTTTGGTTATTCGCCAGAATGCAGATTTAGCAGTATTGTAGTCTTCTGTATTACCCCAACCATCAATAACCCATTGAAGTGAGCATGTTTCATTCGTTGGTTTTTTTATATACTTGTTGTGCTAAATTTGAAGGCTCTAATGTTTGTAAAGAAAAATCGTTTCCCCAGCCATTTACAGCCCTTCCGATGATCATGAGTTTATGGTTATATCTATTTCCTTCTTGGGCATTGAAGCTGCAAAGTTCTTTTGTTTGATTATAACGGCTGTTATTTTTTAAATAATTGAGGATCTCATTTTCATAAATTTTTTGAAGGTTATTCATGCTATACCTTATATTTTGAGAGCATAAAATTCATACCGAATAAAAGGGGCTGATTCTTGGATTGGGGCGGTTTACTTTTTAAATAGTGATAATTTTTTGTCTTTCCGTAATAACATTAACTTCAAACTCATATTACGTCTTTGATTTTGCTACCTAAATTGGAGTTAGCATGAAAAAGAAGTTTAAATTTACCACCACCAATCTCAAGTCGTTACCATGTAACCCAATAGATTCACCTTCAACAGAGCTTGAATTTTCCGATACGGATGTAACAGGCTTAAAATGCTTATCGGGTAAGACAGGCAGTAAGCGATTCTTATTGCGTTATCAAATCAATGGCAAGAAAACCAGCATAGCTATAGGTCGCTTTCCAGACGTTGATTTATCTACGGCTCGTAAGATTGCTAGGCAATATAAAGCTGAAGTGGCTCAAGGAAGTGATCCCAAGAAGGCAAGGGAGTTATCCCAGAAGATGCCAACCATTGGTGACTTCTTTAACAATACTTACTTGCCGTTGGCGCAGAAACGTAAGCGTACATGGAAAGATGATGTTCAGCGTTTTAGTTATCATTGTAATTCTATATCATTCCTGCGTTATGACGAGCTGACAGCTAACCATGTTATGCAAATTCAGTTATCCATGAATACGGCAACAAAACATCGAAATGCCTATGCTCCGGCAACGTGTAACCGTGTTATTGCGTTGCTAAAAACAATGGGTAAGTTAGCTTCGCAATTGCTTGATATACCGAATGTGGCTGAACGGGTGGCATTGTTACCTGAAGATAATGCTCGAACTCGTTATTGTGATGTTCGTGAAACCAAGCAAATCATTCATGCTGCACTGTCTTATCATTGTAAAAGCAGTGGCTCGTTTATCGCACTGCTGTTCTTGATGAGATGTCGTGAGTCTGAATTGCGGCTGCGTAAGTGGGCTGATATTGATTTAGATAATAAGGTGATGAGAATACCAAGAACTAAAAATGGTTCGTATCACATCGTTTACCTGTCTGAATTGATGATCGATATACTCAACAACATACCGAAAGTGACTAATAACCCGTATGTCTTTCCTGGACAAAAGATAGGGAAGCCTATTTATCGTCCTTACTATGCGTTTGAAGTGATTAAGCAACGGGCTAATGTTGATACCCCTGATGAAGTAGTTTTTCATACTGCTAGACATTCTGTTGCCAGTAATTTGATTTCAAATGGGATGGACATTAGTTCAGTGCAGAAGTTGTTAAACCATCGAAGTATTGAAAGTACGCTGCGTTATGCCAAGTTAAGTGAAGGTAAGCAACGGGAAACGTCACAACGCTTGTCTAACTTAATAACCGACTACAATCCGCTAGATAACAGTAAGTGAAAATACAATTAAACGCCCCATGATCACTCGATCATGGGGCGTTTTTGTATCTGGAGAAAATGAAATGAAACTGATTAAAAATATTCACGACATAGCTCAACTAGGGTTAGCACCTGACATTGAACAAGCGTTAATACACAACCTTACTGAGCCGTTTGATTTCGATATCGAAGTAACACAAGCAACATGGAATGAAATCAATACAACGCTCTACTATATTGAGCCAAGTGATAGCGATGAGTCATTAAGTCAGGAAGATGAAGCTGCTCAATCGATGCTGAGATTTGTAAAAAACTACCCTGAGTTCGTTGATGCTATTAGTGATAGTCACTTGCTTGCACTCGCTATTTTCACAAGTGATGGCGGTGGTTGTTATGTATTTGCATCAAAATTGAGCCAAACCCATATCGTTAATGAATTGAAAATCCACCTAAATAATTAAGGAGAATTACCATGTCTAACAGAAAGAAAAATGATGTATCACTGGAAAATAACGTGGCTGAAATTGATGCGCTAGAAATGAAAGACACACAAAATAACGTTGAGATTGAAGAAGCTGTACAAAAGGAAGTAAAACCTGAAGTACCAGCAATTGATAAGCATCTACTAGGTTACTCATTAATTGTGGACAATGGCGAAGCATTAAAGTTAAGCCCAAAGACGCAAAACCATGTGTTCTATCAAATTGCTACTCAAGATGATGATGAGTCACTTCACATTCGTTTAAGTGGTAATGAAGGTGGCGGTTTGCACTCTAAGGAATGGATTTCAGTGAATGCCATTATTGAAGTGCTTGATGCAATGAAAGACCAACCCATTAAAAGCACCATCTTAAAATCGATATTTATCGGCTCTAATACAAATAATGCGGCTTTCCTTGCTGCTGTACTTCGTAGTAAGGAAATTGGCTTGCTTGCTCAATCTGAAAAGAGCGTTTTTACGCATAAATTATCAGCTGATTATGAAAACCGTAAAACTAAGTTACTTAACATTAATTAACCCACATCAACACCATTCATACCACTCACGTTCGCTGAGTACCTTCCACACCAAAATCTAAAGAGAAAATGTATGCACTTGACTTTTAACGTTGAGCGATTGCTGCTGCCTGTAACAGTAGATTTGCAGCAGAAATTACAAACCATCGCTACTCAACATAATTTACCTACCACATCAACGTCAGCATTAACCTTCAATTTTCGTGACACTGGGTACAGTGCTGAAAGTGGTGGCTGGCATCCTGTTGAAATTCGTATCGAACAGGAAAATGGTCAATGGCATTTTAGCTACATCACGGACTTTAGCTATGTTGGCTACCCATATCCTGAACTAGCTAAGGAAGTTGATTTTGACTTTGATAATAATCGAGCAAGCGTTTTATACAGTTGGGAAGAAGTAATAACAGATAGTCGAGTTGCTGAGTTTTATCAAATGTGGGAACACAACTTTGTAGCTTATGTCGAGATGGAAGCGTTTGACGAAATCAAAGTAACAGTAGAAAACCAATGACGTTCTGAAGGACAGGACGAGGACAGGAGGGCATACGTTGCTCTTTACCATAGTAAGCGCCAGTGCATTACACCATGAGTTACAAGGTGTGATGCGCTGGCGTTTTTCGTTTTAACAACAATCCCAACGGATACACCAGCCGTTGGGTAAACAAGAGGTAAAGCAATGAATAATCGAGGAAGCTTATTAACAGCTTCGGTTGTTGTGAGCAAAGATAAAGATGAAACACGTTACGAAATTAGGGCATCACGTAAAGGTGCTATTACAGGAGCCGTGACTGGTATTGCTATTGGTCGCTTCTTTGGCCCTGTGGGAATGGCTGTTGGTGCAGGGATCGGTGGCACACTTGGCTATGTGCTTGGTAGTGATGACGATTAAGTTATGTAATAAGTAAGATAAAGAAGATGGTAGTTTTGGCTGCTATCTTCTTTTTTCGTAATTAGAAGTATAATTAAATAACTGATATTTAATGATTATTGTTGTGTGTGCAATAGTACCGTTGGGGATATATACAAACCATTAAACATATAATCATAAATTGAGATACTTAACCGATAAAATACCAATAATATTATTTATTAATAGAGTGTGTAGCTATGTTTTGTGCGAAATCACACGATAGTAATAATAATGGAGATGTGATTTTTACAATTTCTGCTCGCATATTTTTGTCTCTGGATGCTTATGAGTAAAAAGTTGGTGTAGTGAAATAGTAGTAGAAATTAATACTTACTGATAAAAAATTGATAAGTCTTATTGATTTCAATGACGGAAGTCTTGGTGAGCATGCTTAATTGGGTTTGGGCCAGTGGTATGGATTGAAATGTATATTTATATTAAAAATGACCCGATTCGATATTTTTTGTAACAGAAGTTATAGGTGATTTTCGTGTCTACATAACGTTGTAACACAATTTTTCCCATTCCAATTTTGCAGATTGATCCGACTCTTCCTTACTTTTGCTAATGACTGATTTACAGAGTAGCCTAATGGACATAAAGCTACTTTTTTAAATATTACTTGAGGGGATACAAGACTAAAGGGATGCTGTTCGCAACGATTGATTCTTGTGTTATTCCTTTTTCTACACTAGAGATTAATGCCTCTAACTTGGAGGGGAGTACCTTTGATACTCGTTCCCAATATCTGTATTGATCTTCAAATAGAGTGGAATTCCCATGCTCAATAAGAGCTTCTCTTGATATTGAGGGAATAAGTATATGGCTTGCTCCCGATGCTACAGCGAAAGAAATACCAGAAGGGTCGGTATCAAACCAAGCAACAAGCTCAATTTGCAGAAAACTCTTAGCAATTTCCTTTGATATAACACCACTTTCCTTATCACCCCGATATATAACTAGTGGATTGAGGCAAACATCCGAAGTAATGGACCTAAATTGAGAAAACGCTTCATAGTTTTCAACAATCACAACTTGACTGTGCTCAATGCTCTTTAAATGACTTAAAGCTATCTCAATATTCATACCTTCTTCTAAATCATATGATTTGCCATTTATGTTCGTGGACAAAACCCCATAAATTTTAATCACCTTGTCTTTTACAGGCCTTGAACTTAGTTTCTCATTTGGAAAGAACTGAGCCATCTCCGTTCGAGAATTCGGGATAGGATCAGTTAAAAGATCAAAACCTGATTGTTCTTTAATTATTTTTCTAATTTGACGTATATCTCTAGACGTCAGTTGTAAATTTTTTCCTCTGGCAATCCCAACACTAAAATCACGGTGAAAAGTATCAAACACGCCACTCAACGCTACATTGGCACCTTCTTTAACCTTCGCTGGAGAGAAAAGCTGTTTTAGCCGATTTAAATCACTACCAGTTATATCATCAATAATTCTACTCACAGTTTCCTCGCTATAGACACATCTTCTAAGTGAAGATTGCCGTAACCTATATTACTACCTGTTGCTAAATAGGTATAAGACCCGATAGGCTCGACGATAAACCCTTTGCTATCTTCGGGAAGCATTGAACTATGGAAATTAAGAACACTAAATAACCACACATCTTTCGCACAAGTGAGCTGGTCAAGATCTTCTGGTAAATCACTATTGATTTGCTCGTAATATTCTAAGGCGGAAATATTGGTTTTTTCCTTCCCTATAAAGGCTTCAGCAAAAAAGTTATCGCAATGAGAATCAATGTCCGCTTCAATCAGCTCTTGTATTTCAACATCAAGTGTCAATTCTCGGCGCTCAGCTTCTTCAACAACCGGAAGTTCATCTTGTTCGACAGGTTGTGCCGTGATTTTCTCAACAATATCGGCCAATTCTGGCTCTTGGTCCATATCATCAGGATTTGGATGGTGCGCAAATTCAATCGGCTCTGAAAGCCAAAATGTAGGTATGCCATCGTGCTTTGCTATCTCATCGGGCAAAATCAAATCTTCACTTGGTGTCCAGTGTGGCTCTTGATCAATAAACCGATCGAAGGCGTTGATCAGGTCTTTATCACGTTCTCGGTTACGATACTTCAGCATCAAAGCTCGAAGTTGAATTAGGATAGAGCCGAGCTCTTGTTGGCAACTACGAATAGCTCTGTGCATTTCATTACAAAACAAGGTGTTGAGCTCTGAGTTATCTCCAGCCGTTTCACTCAACAACTTAAAAGAAAAAGCTTTCATACCACTAACAAGCTTTTCAGCTTGATCTATAGCGACTTGGTTCTCTTTTTGTTTTTGGACGAGCGTATGGCCATAACCAAAGTCATAACTGATACGGTTTCTTAGGCGACGACAAGACTCTTGCAAATCCATTATGATTTCATAGACTACCCCTTCAAGGCTATTAAACCTATCAGCCTCTTGTTCTATTTTACCATTTAATTTAGCTTCCAGATATTCTTGTGCGAGGTTCTGTATTTCTGGAATGCGCTCAGCGTGTTGAGTTCCAAGAAATGAACTAGCTTCCGTTTCAAGGAAATAGTTCATCAGTGCTTCCATCTTAGGATGTACACGGTAGCCGCGGCTTGTCACGATAACAACACGGGCTTCTTTTAACTTACGTAGATCGTTGGCGTTCTCATGAGTTTCACGTATCGTGCCATTTTCAAAAACATGCGTTAATGTGTCCTTTGCTTGGCTGATTAAGCTAAGCATGTGGTTGACACCACCATGTTTTCCATTGTTTTGAGAGCTCATCAGAAGTCGAACTCCTCTTGGTTCTCGTTTGCTTTGTTAACTGTCTCAACAAGCTTTTCATGCGTATCGATGAAATCGAGCACCTCGTAAACAAAGTCTAATTTTCCCGTCATCACATAGAGTTGGCGCTCTTTGTTTACTAAATGAGCCACCCCTTCTTTAACTAAAAACTCGACGACTACATTGAGTTTTTCAGTTGCACTGTCACGTACTTTTTTTCGACTCACTTTTGGGAGTCGATAAATACTATCGAGTTTATCCATCAAGCTAGGAGACGATTGGATCTGTGCACTCAGCACTGGTACACTTAACTCATCACCACCAACCATCACGGCTTCCACTTGAGCAGCTTCACTGACTGTCGCCACAAACTTAACTACTGGTCGAATAATACCGTGTATATTGTTCATCAGCGCGGTCACCTGACGACGATTGTGATCGTCGATACTTTTATAGGTGACATAATAGGCACTGGTTCGGCTCGTACACTGGAGTTCTCGGTTCATAAGAGTCAACGCTTGATTAATTTCTCGGTGTGTACGGTCGTCTTTAAGCGTCTTGTAAGCTTCACGATCCGTTACTGGGCAGATAAAACGACCACTAAGTAGAGACTCTAGGACTTGTGATACTGGCTTCATGCTTCTACTCCTTTGCTAGTTTCAGCGGCTTTGGCTAACGTGAGTTTGCTTACTTTAGGTTTGTTGAAAATGTTCTTGTAAGGCGTTAAGTGGTACAGGTACTTAAATAAATTGGCTGTACGATTATTGCCATCGGGTTGAGCTGCGATAACATTGAAGTTGTGTGCTCCCATCATTTTGAGCAGTTTGGCTTGGTTTTCTGCTGTCAGCTTACCAATCTCATCGGTTGGGTAAGTTATGGATAGTCGACTTGCTCCACGTTGTTGCGTTAGTAGTGCTAAATACAACATGGATTGAATGAGTAAGTTCGTACCATTACTGGCTAAATCACGCATATCTTTATCTGTTTTAGCCGTTTTACGCTGGTTGTTCTCAATAACTTCAAATTTGATGTCAAACAGCTCAGTAGGCTTCTTAACTTTCTCGGCACTAATATGGTACGTCAGTGTACTTAAAGCATTGAAAAACTCTTTGGTTGGTAGCTCAGCAGATCCCGTTTTATCCCACTCTTCGTAAATCTCAGAGAAGTTAATAATATCTTGCCAACCTTGTAGTTTGGAAAGTGAACTCTCAACGTTAATGTCAATAGAACCAACCACCGAGAACGTGTTATTGAGTTTTACTTGTTCAGAGATATTACGACCAAGTTTCTTAATATCACGATCGAAGCCAAGTAGCCGATGCTTGAAGTCAACGAGCATACGCCCCATGTTAACCGCGCTTTCAATTGTTATACTGGTCACTTGAGGAATAATGTCATTCATGATGATTTCTAGAATATCTATTCGCTTAGAGTCACTAGCAACAATATCCTCTGTAATGGTGTTTCGGCTGCTTTCATTCCAGAAACGATACAGCTCCCCGTCACCGAGGTTGAGAGTGATAGTTTCCATCTGTTGTATATCTTTTTTGCGTTGCTTAGTAAGCCTCTCTAACTCTGGGAGTTTGCTCTCCACATCACTCAATAGTGAATTTAAATCGCCGTTATAATCGAGCGCTTCTTGGCTTCCTTCTTCGCCCTCAAATATCACGTAGTGAGTTAGGCGAGAGATTGCACTGTCTGCTCGCTGTTTGTGGTTTTTCAATATAAATAGCTTCTCATCAAACTCTTTTTGGGTTCGATTAGTTTCGGATCTCAACTCTTTCAGTTTAGTTTCAAAAGATTTAATCTCTTGATACACCGTTTCAAGTTCTTTGACCTTAGTATTGCGATCGTCACGTCTCTTAGGGTCATCCACTTCATAAATAGCAATCCATGTCTCGTATTCTTTGATTTTATGAGACTTCGCTTTTAAGTTTTTGATCTCATTATCAAGAAATTCAATTTCTTCTTTATAGCGTTGATAGATTTCACCGCTAATACCTTGCTCACTTAACCGCTGGTCGTACTCCATTTTGATACGCTGTTTGTTCTCGCCTAACGTCAGAGAACTTTTTGTAAGTAGTTCGTCGATAGCGCTGAGCGTGAAAGCAAGTGATGATTCAATATTGCCAATTTGAGTAAGCCTGTCGTTATTTAGATCTAATTTTGCCTCTTCAAAACGTTCAAGCGTTACTGAGATTTCTCGCTCAATTAGGGCAATAGCTTTGTTAATTGATTTGATACTTAAATTGATTTTTTCGATTAAGTCCTCTTTTGCATGAGCAATCTCTATTTTCTTATTGTTAAGATTAACCTTAGTTTGAGCTAGGTCACTCTCAGCGTTTCGCAGCTCATTACGTAGTCGTGACAACTCTAGAGCTGACTGTTTAATAGCAGAATCATTTTTCAAAATGTGTTTATTTAAATCGGCCTCTGCGTCGTCAAGCTCATCGATAAGGTCCATCAATCGAGCCTGCTCTTCAATATCAGCTTTGTTGGTTACACTACAATCAGCTAAGTTGCTCGTATCGATGTACAAGTTAAACATAGAACCTGAGTCTTCAGTCATCGATGGTATGAGTGTCGTATCCATCAAAAGATCATCGGTAAGAACACGACCAAGTGGAGAGCTTTGCCATCCATCTCTATTAGCTTCTAAGAACGAGAACAAGGTACCTGAATCTGGATCTAATCGGTTGCTGACTACTTTGAATCTGGCTTCAGCATCACGTTTGTTACGACGAGTGTTCTCTAATCTTTCGAGTAGCTTTTCACGTTTAGTTTGTAAACTAGCCCCATCTTTCTCACCCATAAGGGTCGTGTGTTTTAATATGTCTACTTGTTCTTGTAATCTGTCTTTCTCAGACTCCAACTGCTCTCTCTGTTCAATGAGAAGTTCATCAATATCTGGATTCTTTAGTCGTTGCTTTTGAGTGGCGAGTTCAGCCTTATGTTCCATAAGAGCCTGAGATTTATCAGCTGTAAAACTCGTATGAGATTCGGTCATCTCCTTTAACTGCGGCTGATACACAGCGTCTATCTTGTCTTGCTTAATCTTAAACTCTTTCTCGGCATCAAGTTTTTGCTCCGTTAGATCAAACCTTTCCTTATTGAACTTACTATTAAGGCTTTGTTTGTCTTTTTCGTACTTTGTTTTGGCATCATTTACCTTGATTTCAAGATCGGCGTAACTTTGTCTTTGTTGAGCCACCTTGTCTTCCATTTCTGGAAGTCGCTTAAGCTTAACCGACAGTTCTGGGTAACCATTATTTTCGTATGTTATAAGCTTGCTGTGATGTACTTCAATCTCAGAATTAAGACTTATGATAGAGCGTTGAAGTGCATTCTTTTGAACTTCTTTATCAATATTTTTTTCATTAATCTCGCCAATCTGAATGCCACTAGTTTCAAGAAAATCTGAGCGATCCAGTTCAGTTTTCTTAAGAGATTCATCAAGGCTTTCAGACGTATCACGAATGACTATCAAGACATTTGCGAGCTGAGTGGTTAGATAGGCGATCTGCTTATTGTTCGCAATAGCTCCAATGAATGCGTCTTTTTTATCTAGGAAAGCTGTTAGACTGCTGTAGTCATCGCACCATTGTTCAATTATGTTTGCATCTACACCAAACTCTAATGTGTTGTTTCCTTGCTCGAGAATATTTAGGAAAAGCTCCTTAGTGTCAGCCATATTGAATTCGCCCTGAATCAATGCCGCCGTGATTTTTTCAATGTGACGGACATCATGACGACCCGAACACAAAGAGTAGCTTAAGAACTGATTGCTCAAATTCCCTGCATTAATGTTTTGGATAATTTCGCGGTACTCTTTGACGCTAGTAATACGAGACTCATAATCAAAACCTTTGTTGCTCAGCTCAGTGGCTAGCTTTGTACTTCCGATAGCGTATGGCTTTTCTTCGCTATCTTGTTTAATGAGCACTGATTGCTCAAACTGACCTTTAACGAAAAGGTAAACAATGCCACCTTTAGTACTGAGGTTTCGATAACAAATGACATGAGCAACTTGACCACGAGCGGTAATGTACTCGAAAACAATATAACTGTTGCTGTGTGGTAAGTACCATTCTACGAAGGGTTTATTAACATTCGATTTCCTGACGATCTGCGTGCCAGTAGCTCCATAAAAGAACGGAATAAGCCTTAATAAGGATGTTTTTCCTTCTCCGTTACCGCCAGTGATCTGAGTGGGAGAGTCAAAGTAATACTCTGAAAACATCTTGTTTTTCTGATAAGAATTTATTGCGATAACTTTAGTCAATCCGGCATACATCATCGTATTTTTCCTGATTTTTGTTGTTTATTTGATTGAAAATAAACCAATTTTAATTTGTGATAACTAAATCAGGTAACAGCTTTCAATACCATCGACTCTCTCACAGTAATGATTCCTGACTCTATTTTCCTTTCTCTATTTCCATAATAAATATATGTACCTTTTCAATACATGTATACACTGTATACATCAACATGTAGCATTTATGAGCACGAACATGAGTCAAACAGATATCAAATGGGACCAACAAGTACGATTTCGACTAATTGAAATTATCGCTCTGTGGGAGGGTAGACTGACGACAAATCACCTATGTGATGCTTTTCATATAGGGCGACAACAAGCTTCTAGGGATATTAACAAGTACATTAACTTGACTGACCAAGATCAATTGATACTGGATAGAGCGATTAAAGGCTATAGGCCAGCAGACAACTTTAAACCTTTGTTTACTCAAGGAACGGCTCATGAGTACCTGCTCATGCTTCATCAGCAATATAACCAAGAAGAGACCTTTGAGTTTTTTAATTGGGGGGAAGCTCAATCGACCGTATTGAATGTTCCCGAAAGAGCTATATCACCGAACATCGTTCGAGGATTAATCGCGGCAGCAAGGGCTAACCTTCGCGTAGATATAGACTACGTGTCGCTCTCTACACCTGAGGTGCGAGGTAGAATAATTGCGCCTCATAGTTTGGTATATGATGGTATCAGATGGCATGTGAGAGCCTACTGTGAAGACAAACGTGAGTTTCGCGACTTCGTTCTTAGTCGTTTTCGAAATGAACCAGATTTAATGGATAAATCAGTAAATACTCGAGAACATGATGAAGACTGGAATTATCAAGTTAGAGCAAATATTACTCCCAATCCTAATCTTTCCGAGAAACAACAGCGTATCGTTGCTGAAGATTATGGGATGAAAAATGAGAAGCTTCCAATCGTTACACGAAAGGCTTTAATGCATTATTATTTACGTCGTATGGGCGTTACACTTGATAAAAAATTGCTAAAGGAACAACCAGAAGTGTACCAACTAACAGTTATCTTAGATCTGCCCCTTTAATTTTTGGGCTCTGAGTTAAGTGAATTTTCTATACTTGAAGCTATCCATCATTTACAAATTTAAGTATAAACTCTAAGGAACTTATGTCCAGCAATGAGCTTGAAGATAAATTCAGGTTTTTGTGCCTATTAATATCCAACAAAACCCAAGACAATAAACAGTACTATTTAACAAGATCCAACACTTGATAACTGCTGCAAAGGTGACTCAAGGAATTCAAAATCCGTTTCCTTCGGGAGTGACGGTTCAAGTCCGTCCTCGGGCACCAATTCAAATAATAAAGCCTCAGCTCACGCTGGGGCTTTGTTGTTTCTACCCTAATCAAAAACTTAGCCCTGTCTTTTTGTGGTTAACGTCCTGTCCCATTCCGTTAAAACCACTTCTATATATACAATAAGGTTTACCCCCAAAGTTTCTCAACTAAGGAACGAAAGAATATTTTTTTATCATTAATTGAATTACTTATGGTAATCGAATCTGGATGATTGGGATGCTGAGTTCTCGGAAAGCAATCCTTAGTGGCTGTCTGTGATGCCTTTGTATGGTTGCCAGCCCACAAACCTTCTACCTGTTCGACAACACTCGTTTACGAATGTATTTTGGATGACTAACGAGACGATGAATCCTATGTGGACTTGTCGCCTTGCAGTGAACCATCAGTCAACATAAGTATTTGGTGAGGTTCAAAGTATAAAGCGGATAATATCGCTAGAGTATTGGTGTTGTACTTCCTGTTCTGGAGGATTGTTATCGCCCTAAATGGGAAATATCGTTGTGCTATTATCAGTAGTTGATAAGATGTGCAGCTTATTGTATAAGCGTGCAGTATTTTGATTGTTCAAACGCTGTTTTACGCATTGGCTGGTGCTGGATTTTTTGAGAGTAGTGAGGGGAAAGTAGAGATTGTAAGTAAATAAAAGCGAGTAAAGCAATGAAAAACGCCAAACAATCGCGCTGTGTGATTGGGATTAAAGGGTAAAGCCCGATCCCGATTATCCTGTTGATATCTGCTTCGACTCGCTCAAATCGGTGGCCAATGTGCTGTCGAAAGAAAACCAGCAATTATTAAAAGTGACCGCTGAGCAACAGCCACAATCAATGACTGAGCCAGTAGCACTTGTCAGTAATGTGTCGAGAACATTGGATGGTTAGGAATTGTAAGGCTGGTATTTTCTGAATATGCAAATATAAAAAATAGAACTGAAATATCATAATTTCTTAGTCTTGGTATAAAGGGTATATATGAGTTTAAGACAACTTTTAACAGAAATAGCTGGTGGTTGGGTTCAAGCTAAAAAAGAGCCGTTTACTGGTCACCCGATAGCCGCTTTACTAAGGCAAGATTTAATTAGAGCAATAGAAAAAAAACTGCTATCTCCAACAGACTATTTAATAAAAGCGAGTGCTGGAGCAGGAAATTGGGCAGACGTGCCTTGGTTGTCGATCCTCAATCCGAAAATCACAGAATCAACACAGTCCGGTATTTATCCAGTTTATTTGTTCCGTTCAGATGGTAGTGGTGTTTATCTCTCGTTGGGTTTTGGAACTACAGAGCTTAAGAGGCAATATGGAACAGCTCTAGCAAGGAAGAAAGCAGAGGCATTGCGCAACAGTATAAGGGAGTTAGATAATCGACTTGATGATTGGGATCAGAAAGTTGATTTGCGATCTAATACGGTATTAGGCCAATCCTATGAATGGGCTTCAGCTGGAGCAAAATTTTATCCTTTAGAAAATATGCCCGATGAAAATACTCTTACATCCGAGTTAATAGAATTATTAGAAATATATGCGGATGTAAATTTAGAGGCTAATCAGCATTCAATGCCAGCAATAAGTAACGCGCAGCTTCTTTCCAAGCCCTTCCTCCTTCTAGCTGGCATTTCTGGCACAGGGAAAACTCGTTTTGTGCGCGAGCAAGCAAAAACTTCTGGCCAATTTGCTGAAACTTATTGTTTAACCTCGGTGCGCCCCGATTGGCATGAACCGAGTGATTTGCTGGGTTATATCTCGCGTTTAAATGGTGCTGCTGAGTACGTCACCACGGATGTATTGCAGTTTATCGCCAAAGCTTGGCGTGCGATTGCTTATAGTGGCTTAACCGTTGAAGTTCAAGATAGCGATGACCTAGGCAAGCGATTAGTAGTAACTGGTGAACGTGATGCGTTAGATAAGGTGCTGCCTTACTGGTTGTGCTTGGATGAAATGAACCTTGCCCCTGTTGAGCAGTATTTTGCTGATTATTTATCGGTGTTAGAAACTCGCGAATGGCGTTGGACCGATGACAGCTTTACCTACAGCTGTGATGCTTTATTAAAACCGGCCACCATTAAAGAAGTCGCTGATAAAGACAAACTACGCAAAGCACTAGGCTTTGATGGTGCGCAATACGATGAGCTGTGGGTACATATTTGCCAATATGGTTTAGGCATTCCGTTTAACTTACTGGTCGCAGGTACGGTGAATATGGATGAAACCACGCATGGCTTTTCACGAAAAGTGATTGACCGTGCATTGAGCTTCGATTTTGGTGCCTTTTTCCCTAACGACTATAATGATTTCTTCGTTCCAAGCAGTAGTAATAAAAGACTTAGCTACCCTATTTGGTCAAATGCCAGCAAAGCCGATTTAATCAATACCTTTGATGCTGATGGCACTAAAACCGTAGCGTTTTTATCGGCTGTTAACGGAGTGCTAAAAAATACGCCATTTGAATTGGCGTTTCGTGCACTTAATGAATTACTCCTTGCGGTTGCCAGCAGTCAACCACAAGATGACTTGACCCTAAAAGCGGTGTGGGACGATTTTATGATGTGTAAGGTTCTGCCGCGTATAGAAGGCGATACCGACAAACTGACTACATCAAATCGCAAGGATTTGTTGGAAGAGCTTAGCGCTATATTAGTAGACCAATTAGCCCCAATTTGGTTAGCGTCTGCAACGGAAGAAGAAAAGCAACGCCCTGATTTATATCGTGAAAAAGCAATAGATGGTGATGTGGCAGATGAGCTAAAAGTGCTACGCATACCTTGCCGTTCGAAAGCTAAGTTGGAATGGATGAGCAAGCGATTAGCCCATGCCACCTTTACCAGCTTTTGGCCTTAATGGGTTGGTGTGATTTGATGTATTCTGCAATGAATGCAACCCATAAGCAAAACAAGCACAGCGATGGCGTAAGGAGTTGTAGGGAATGCCAGAGTTAATACGATTACAAACCCCCGACTTTGAGTTTTCGGTCTGGACTAATGATATTAGTCAGCGGTTGAGCATGTACCAGAATACAATGGCGCACAGGGTGAACGCTAATCATGCACAACCTAGCTACAAATTGCGCTTTGCGCCTGCAGCTACACTGAGCAATACTATTAAACAGCAAGAGCTAGTTGCAGATAGTTTTGCAAAAAATGAGTTAGATGAAAGTGAGCTTGTTGCAAATGGCTTAGCGAAACACGCTGAGCTGACATTAAACTCTCCTTTGTTTTTTGAGAATACTCAGTACCAGTTTGAGTGGGTATTTTTTAGCGAAGTAACTAACGCTCGGTTAACCCACCGTAGCCAAAGCGTGAATGAGGCATTTCGTTTTGCCCCCGAAGTAAAAACCACTAGAGGCGTAGTGCCTGCACGTTTAACCGGCACCATCAATACCTGCAATAATGTAGGATGGTTACGTCTGCCACTCACTTTTGAGCTGAATGGTAAAATACAGACTCAACATATTGCGTTTGAAGTGCTGCCAACCAAAATGGTGCTGCACCAGGACTTGCCTGCCATGTACCAAGCTATTGACAAGGTTTACCCTCTTTGGCGCTTTAGTTTGGTAGAAAAAACTGAACAAGACGCTGCGACTAGCCAGCAACGCGGGCATTTCCCACTTATATGGTTGGCTAATTTTGCAGCGTTGAGGGAGCGTTTTGAGCAAGGTTTAAAAGTGATTTGTGCTGCACCACATAGTCGCTTGCAACCTACAGTGGCCAATATTAAAGCCGCCAAGTTAAAAGGCCGTCTGCCACATAAGTTAGCTGAGCAAGTAAAGCAAGACTTTGCTAATGGCCAGTACGATAAGCGCTACGCGCTCGAAAAAAAGCAATTGAGTGTCGATACCTCTGAGAACCGTTTTATCAAAATGGTGGTGAGTAAAAGTAAACGGCAATTAGCGGAGTTTGAACAAAATCTTAGGCAAAGTAACCAAGCGCCAGAACGGCAACGGTTGTCTGATTCATTTTTGAATGAGTTACATAGTTGGCAGCAGCCGCTACAAAAAGTGTTAGGCCAAAGTTTTTTAAAAGAGGTTGGCGCATATACAGGATTAAGTCGCGAGTCGTTAGTGCTACAGCAAAAAACTGGTTATAGCGCGGTGTATCGCGTTTGGCAGGAGCTGAAATTTTATTTAGATGTATTTGGCAATCAGTCGAGCATTTCGATGAAGTCGGTGGCTGAGATTTATGAAGTGTGGTGCTTTTTGTGTTTGAAACAAATTTTAGAGCAGGATCTCGGCTTTGAATTGGTAGAAAACGGTGCGACGAAGCTCACTCAAAATGATTTTTTTGAGTACCAACTTAAAGATGGCTTTGCCGGTGCTTTTCGCTTTAAACGTAGTGATGGCGTGATAGCTAGGCTGGCACACGAGCCTAAATTTACCAAAAAAGGAAAATTAATCCGTTCGTACTTGGTTAGCCAAGAGCCGGATATTGTGTTGGAAGTGACATTGCCTAAAAGCCTAAGTTCAGACTCATCAGAAGAGAAGCAGTTTATTTGGCTGTTTGATGCCAAGTACCGCATTAAAACTGATAAAAACCGTTTTGATGACAGCAATGAAGATATTGAAAGTACTGATTATGTGCCAGACGATGCCATTAACCAAATGCACCGTTATCGTGATGCTCTGATTCGTTTATCAGAACCTCACGTACTTGAATCGCCATCAAGTGGAAACGCTGGCCAATCTCCTAAGAAAAGCCGCCCAGTTTTTGGTGCGTTTGCTTTATACCCTGGTTTTTTTGATCAAGCTACAAAACTAAATCCCTACGCAGCCGCAATAGAGGAAGTGGGTATTGGCGCGTTTGCCCTGTTACCTAGCCAAAATGAACTTAGTGAAACTGATCCTAGCCAGACTAAGAGCAGTTTTTCCGGTCATCAGTGGTTGCTAGAGTTCCTGAAAGCCCAAATTGGCACTGTGCCGAAGACACAAGCAGGACAAGACAATGAGGTGATGTATCCAGCAGGTATGGCAGAAAGACTCTATGTACAAGAAGCAGCTAGAATTCCGTATGCTGGCATGAAGCAAGTGTTGTACCCTGATTTGACTATGACAGTGGCATTGGGTGGGCAACGTGGTCGTGATAATGACTACTTTGAAAAATTTGAGCAAGGTAGAGCGCAGTGGTATCACCTGCCGCAAAGTACGTTTTTGCGGAAATTTAAGCAGCATATTGCCGAAGAAATTCGCTATTTAGCGTTGGCGTCTACCTCTGACATCCACAGTTCAACCAAGCAAATTAACAAACTTTGGCCGGTTAAACGTGTAACTGTGTTACCACGCTATGCCATTACCGAAGATCAAGCTGGTAAGAGGTCAGACTCTGATGATTTGTATTATTTATTTGAGCTAGGTAAACCGCTCTCGTTGCAAACTCCGGTAACCAACGTGCCACATCGGCCCATGAAAAACTCAATGAGACTCACAACCTTAACTTGTCTAGAGAACGTCACTAAGTTCACTAAGGTTGAAAAAGTCTATGAAGAGGCAATGGTGTGAGCGAGTTTTATTAATTATGTAGAAGGTGAAGTGAGTAACTGGTTCGGCCTGAACAGCATAGACACTTTTTATGGTAAAAATGTAATCAAACTATAAAGAGTAAAATTATGGCAAAGGGGAGTAGTTACACCGAGGAATTTAGTAAACGCCCTGTGGGGCCATAGGGCGCTTACTGAGTAATAAGAGTTGTATTCAGAAAACCACCGTTCTTGCTCATAATTACGCTAATAATTTATCAGATAGAGATGAGTTGATGGCAGTAATAGCACAGTAAATCGAAGCCTAAATTATCACTGTACTATTACTGTTAATATTATTTTGATTTCTTTAATCTAACCTTAATAATACTATGCTCTGTTGGTACGCCTAATCGAAAAGGGAAGCCATAATGTCCAGTACCTCGATGTACATATAGCTTAGTATTATCTATTCCCCACAAGCTATGATCTGGCGATTTTGAAAATAGACTGATTACTGTAGTTTTTAATCCTAAACTGACAAGTCCCATAAGGCCACCATGTGTATGGCCACTTAAATATAAATCAATAGGGTGGCTCGTTAGGGGTATATCTGAAAGGTGAGTTGGATCATGCAGCATGGCAATACTTGCGATGACATTCTTTTTATTAGGTAAGCTTCTGATTGCATTACTGAGTTTATGTTTTCTATCTTTAGAGTGAGAATCAAAGCCAATAATTTCAACAGGGCCAAGTCGAGTTTGTACTATCTGCGCTTCATCTATCAACAAAGTAATATTATTGTTAGCTAAGGCTGTTTTTACTATTTCAGGTGCTTCGTAATCATGGTTACCCATACAAGCGAACACTTTACCGCGATAGTCTTTTAATGGCTGAAGGGATTGTGACAGTGTTTGTACTGATCCTTTTGACTCCATGGTCAAAAAGTCGCCTGTTAATAAAATAAGATCCGGTTGTTTATCGATTGCGTTTTTACAAATATGCTGAAGTCGAGCTACAGACATATATGGGCCTAAATGCGGATCGGTTAACTGGATAATCTGTAGCGTATCGTTATTATTTGAACGTGGCGGTGCTAACTCTAAGCGACTCAGCTGTGATGGTTGTGCATTATCATTTAAATCGATAACAACACTTTCTTCAGAAATGCGGAAATTTTGTAATATACCGATTAAACCAAGTATATAAGGGACATACAAGAGATCTGTACTGTTAAAAAATACTAACCATAGGGCCCAAGGAAAGGCGATTATCGTTGCACCTAAAAACCATTGCCCTGGCCAATTTATCATAACGCGAACCCAAAGAGGTTGCATCTTTGGTCGAATAAGAAGCAAGGTGTCTATAAAGACCAAACTATATAACAACAGTACGATAAAAGGAGGGATGAAGCTAACCAGAGTGTCAAATATAGTAACAAAAACTAAACTATAAACCGTTAAAATAACGCCTCTAATGATAGCAAACTCTTTAGAGCGAAATAACCAACTAACAACAACGGTAAACACTAATAAAAATGACGTTATTGTGCCAATATTATCTAAAACAAAATTCAATGAATTAATCCTATAAAATAAGTATTATCTTAATACAGTACTGCTAGTATTTTAGCTAAATATATGGATTAAAGTATGCTTTATATTCGGTCGATCAGTAAAACAGTTTTACTATTAAAAAGATATTTTTAGTTTATGCTAAATCATAGCAATTGATAATGAACAAGCGTCAAGAAAAACAGCAGATATAAAAAATGCCGGCCATAGCCAGCATTTTGTTATTTATCAGCGAGGATAAATTATAAAGCTACAACGTTTGCAGCTTGTAGGCCTTTTTGACCTTGTTCTACTTCAAAAGACACTTTCTGGCCTTCAGCCAATGTCTTGAAGCCTTCAGAAGCGATAGCACGGAAGTGAACGAATACATCAGCACCACCGTTGTCTTGAGTAATGAAACCAAAACCTTTCTCTTCGTTAAACCATTTTACTAAACCAGTTGATGTATTAGACATGTGATGCCCCTTATATAGATGATTAATTAACCGCTAAAATGCGATGTATTAAGTGGTTAAATTATTAATGTTACTGCCAAAACAAGGGAAACACTGAGATACAAAACGATAACGTTGATGTAGCTAAAGGTTTAACTGTTACTTGGTGTTGCATTTAATAACGTCCTGAACAACAGAACGAGGCAGATAATATCATTTGTACGTTTTTTGTACAGTTGTTTTTGTTGATAATTATATTGATATGGTTCTATCTGTCGTTAATTATATGAATTTAAGGCTTTAAATGTGTAAAAATAATGCCAGATAAAATCTATGTAAGGGTAAATTGTAAGTAAGTACGTGATTGTCGTAAATTAGACTAAAAATTTTTATTGCAGATGAAATGTAATTCCGTATAACCCTTATCTAGCAAAATATTTTCATATAAAGAAAAACATTAAGGTCACAAGTATGACAAATCATATTGTAACAACCTATACCCGATCTATATTTGATGATGACATTGAAGAGGATTCTATTGAGGATTTTTCTGATGAACCATCTTCTGTTACGGTTGTATCTTTTGATCGCGCAGAAATGTTAGTAAGAGTTATACGAGAAGGGGTAGATCTTGCTGACGGAAAATATAACACGGTTGGTGAAGATGAAAACCGAGTGGGTTATCGTGCGACTCTTGATGATAAAAATGCTAATAATATTCGTTTTAATTTAGTACACCTTATCGATAAAGAATCGCGCAATCTAAAAGCTTATGATATTGAAGTAAAAGCAGTGCCTAAAAGTAATAAATTGTATATATCAATCATGCCATATATGCCATTCTTTACAACTATCCTTGATATGTATGACGGTAATGAAGCTCAACAGATTGATGCCTTAATGCAGCAAGCAATAGATAACTTAGCGAAAGGGTGGTTGTTTCAACGGTTAATGGATAATAATGAAAGTTAGTGGTTAGTTTGGTTACCACTTTCTGTAAAGTGGCAATTTCAGTATAATAACCGCTAGTTTACATTGGCGGTTAAGCGATAAAATAAGGTATTTCTGACATGAAAGATGCATCAGTCATCATTGGATTAAGTAATCCTAAAAGTCCAACAAATATAGGTGCTGTACTCAGAGCGGCAGGCTGTTATAAAGCGGATGCTGTTATTTATACCGGAACTCGTTACGATAAAGCTGCAAAGTTTCAAACTGATACTAAGAAGATGGCGCAGAGCATCCCATTATCTGGTGTTGAATCCATGCTTGATAATCTGCCACAAGATATGAAAATTGTTTGTGTCGATTTTGCTGAAGGCGCAACATTACTGCCGCATTTTGAGCATCCAGAAAAAGCAATTTATATTTTTGGCCCTGAAGATGGTTCTATTTCACAGGATGTAGCAGATAGAGCCGATCATGTTGTTTATGTGCCAACTGTTGGCTGTATGAATTTAGCAGCATCCGTTAATGTTGTTTTATACGATCGTCTTGCTAAACAAGAGAATATAGTTCAAAGCGATGAACATATTCGCCAAAATCGAGATAATAAAAATAATCTTCGCGTAAGTCTTAAATAAGAATACTATAAAAATCTTGATAGATTATCGCCGTATCAATGATGAACGGCGGTAATTTTATGAAAATGTTATATATTATTCTGACTGCTTCACATCCCACACAGTATAAAGTCCTAATGTAATTAAAATGATTGCACCACCTAAAATATCATTTAAAGATGGTTGTTCACCAAGCACTAAAAATACATATAAAGGACCTAATAGAATTTCCATTAATAAAATTAAACTTGTTTGAGCAGCAGGAATATAGGCTGCTGATTTTGAAATACAGAGATAAGATCCCGGTACAATGACCCCACCCAGTATTAATAGGTATAGCATTTGAATATGTGATAGTGAAAAAGGTTGCGCCCCTCGAATATAAGCAAATACAGCGATCATAAATCCAGCCACAATTAGAATATTTGCTGCTTGTTCGCCTTTTGTTTTACGCATAGCGACGAGATAAACAGCTGTTGCTAAGGCAGTAACTAATGCTAGTAGATTTCCGACCCATTGTCCGCCAGCAGGAGCAAAAGCAAATATAATCCAAATACCGCTCGTCGCTACACCAATAGCTAGCAATGTTGGCCATTTGAGTTTTTCTTTTAATATTAAGAAACCTAAAATAGCAGTAAAGAACGGAGCTGTATTAATGATCACTAGAGTGCTTGCGACCTGGGTATAATGTAATGATTCAATAAAACAGACAGTTGAAGCTGCAAAAACAAAACCTAATCCTAAAAGAGATAAAGAAGGACGTGATATTTCAGCGGTAAATTGCTTACGGTTGTAAAGCAGTTGCATAATAATTAAAACGATACATTGAAACGCGCCACGCCAAAAAAGTACATTCCATGCTGTTGAATCTGATAGTTTTACAAATAAGCTATCAAAGCTCAGTATCATTATGCCTATAAAAGCTAATAATAATCCGCGATTTTTATCGCCCATAAAAAATTTTTCCTATAAATTTCAGCCAGTATATTTACGTATTAATCAATATTAGTTGTTAAATATGTGATGAACGATTAATAAAATGTATGCTTATATCGTATTAATCACTATCTGTTAGGATTAATCAACCATTGAATCTAATATTGTATACGTCGTCATCTATTTAAGAAAAAAAATTCATTGTTATGATGATATTTATGATTTGTCGTAAAATGTGTCTGCCCTTATAACGTTTTTTTCTTTCGTATTGGAACGATTATGAACTACGGCAAACTTATTGATGCTTTATTTACCCAAGGGTGGTTTGTCTGGGATGACTTTTTGACTCAGGATGAAGTCAGTCAATTAAAGGCATGTATTCCTGCTGATTGGAGCCAAGCTGGTATTGGTCGCAATGATGAATATATGACCAAAAAAGCCATTAGAAGTGACAAAATTCAATGGTTATCATCTGATATGGGGCCTCCAGTAGCTGATTTCTTACAACGAATGAATGATATTCGTGTCGAAGTAAATCGTCATTTCTTCTTAGGTCTATTTGAGTATGAATCACATTTTGCCAAATATGAGCAAGGTGACTTTTATCAAAAGCATTTAGATTGTTTCCGTGGTCAAGAAAACCGCAAATTAACGACTGTTTTTTATCTGAATAATGAATGGCAACCGGCTCATGGCGGTCGACTTAAAATGTATGATTTAGATGATAATGAATTAGCTACCTTAGATCCTCTTGCTGGGCGATTAGTCGTGTTTTTATCTGAATTGTTTCCACATGAAGTATTACCCGCAACGCAACAACGCTTTAGTATCGCTGGTTGGTTTAGAACCAATGGTGTGAGCGGTAATCAATTAGATATTGCCCGTTAACAGCTAATAGCTAAAACGGTTAGGAGCATTTTTTTTAATTCATGCACTTGTTATATATGCTTTATCGTATATTCTGATGTTTTCAACGGTTATTTATAAGGTGTATTGTGAAACGCATTTTGTTTCTTTGTACTGGTAACTCCGCCCGTTCGCAACTTGCAGAAGCATTGATGCGTCACATGTGCCGAGATAGTGCCGCCACCATTGGCCAATTTGAAATAATGAGTGCGGGAATGGCACCTGAGAGTGTCGACCCTCGAGTATATGAAGTGCTAAATTATCATAATATTAACGCTGATAACCTAACCAGCACTTTAGCGTCAAGTTTACAAAACCAGCACTTTGATGTTGTGATCACTTTATGTGATAAAGCTAATAAAGAATGTGCACTTTTTCCAGATTCTGATGCATTAATTCATTGGGATTTTAAAGATCCTAAACCACTATCAGACTCTCAGGGATTTTATGATGTCTTTGATGGTTTAAAAGCCAAGATAGCATTATTTTTAATGCTTAATGGTGATAATCAATCTGACACGATTGGTGCGGTTGAATTATTTAAAATTATGAGTGATCCACTACGGTTGCGAATTTTAATGTTAATTCATGATGAACGAGCTTTATCTGTTGGAGATTTAACCAAAGCATTAGAAGTTAGTCAGCCTAAAGTGTCCCGCCATTTAGCTCTGTTACGAGATAGTGGTGTATTACATGATCGACGAGAAGGTGTTTGGATTTTTTATCATTTTCCAACTGATCTACCCCAGTGGATTCTGCATACACTTGATACAGTCCGTAATGGGCAGCCAGCACTGATTAATCAAGAGAAAATACGTTTAAGTGCAATAAAAAATAGAAAGAAACCACAATCAATTAATTAACGTTATAGCAGAGTAGGAATCGTGACTGTTATGGATAATCAACATCCCGTTTGGACTTTACCATTAAATGAAGCTGCACCTAAAAAAGGTGGTTTACTATTAACCCCATGTCCAGGTACTAAAGGTGTTAATGCAATCACGAGTTTGCGCCAACTAAAAGCGGCTGGTGCAACCGTAGTATTAACGGCTTTAGAAAAGAGTGATTTACCTGATCAAGGTGTCGAATTACTAGCAGAAGCATGTAAATTATTAGGAATGCAATGGTTTCATGTGCCGATTGAAGATGATTGTGCACCTTCTGCTGACTTTGAATCGACATGGCAACGTGCCAATGATGCAGCACAAATAGCGCTTAATAATGGTGAATATGTTGTTGCACATTGTAAAGGCGGTTCGGGTCGTACCGGATTATTAGCAGCGCGTATTTTACTTGCTCGTGGCAAGCCTTTTGAAGAGACAATAGCAGCGATTCAGGCACAACGACCTGGTGCATTTACCCGTCAGCCACACATTGATTATATCACTCAGTGGAATAGTGCTGTTACGCGATAATTGTTAATAAGAATTTATCATTAAACCTCGCTTATGCGGGGTTTTTTCGTTTTAGGTACGTTTAAAAATACTTACCTGCAAAAGGTTTATTTTATTTATCATTGTTGTTATATTTGGTTTTCCATATATATGGTATTTCGTATATTTAACTGAATGTAAGGAAATAATGATGACAATCAAAGTGGGAATTAATGGTTTTGGGCGTATTGGACGTTTAGCATTACGAGCTGCGTTTGATTGGCCTGAAATTGAGTTTGTATTAATCAATGATGTTGCTGGCGATGTTAATACATTGGCGCATTTAGCTGAGTTTGATTCAATTCAAGGTCGCTGGGAACATGCGGTTACTGTTGATAATGGCCAAATGGTGATTAATGGCCAATCTATAAATTATTGCCAGCAAGCGAAAATCGAAGATGTAGATTGGTCGGGGTGTGATGTCGTATTAGAAGCCACCGGTGTACACCGTGAGACTAAGTACCTTAACCAATATTTACAGCAAGGTGTAAAGCGTGTTGTTGTGTCTGCACCAGTAAAAGAAGAGGGTGTATTAAATGTAGTCGTAGGGGTTAATGATTATTTATTTGATGCTGAAAAACATCGAATTATTACTGCTGCATCTTGCACGACTAACTGCATTGCACCTGTTGTTAAAGTGATCCATGAACATCTTGGTATTAAGCAAGCATCCTTTACAACAATTCATAATTTAACCAATACCCAAACTATTTTAGACGCACCGCATAAAGATTTGCGTCGTGCTCGTGCGTGTGGAATGAGCTTAATTCCAACGACGACAGGATCGGCAAAAGCGATTGTTGAAATTTTTCCAGAATTAGCCGGTAAAATTGATGGTCATGCAGTACGAGTACCACTCGCCAACGCATCACTAACGGATATTATTTTTGATGTGGAGCGTGATACCTCTATTGATGAGGTAAACCAACTATTAAAAGCAGCATCAGAAAATGAATTGGATGGTATTTTAGGTTTTGAAGCAAGACCTTTAGTTTCTGTTGATTATCGTGGCGACCAACGTTCAACCATTATTGATGGGCTATCAACCATGGTGGTAAATCAACGCATGGTGAAAATTTATGCTTGGTACGATAATGAAATGGGTTATGCCACTCGAACTGCGGAACTTATCCGTAAAGTTGGCTGTTAATCAACTAACCATAAATATTGTTAGTCAGTAAGAGAGTATTTTTATGTTAGCAAAGCTAAGTCAGCTGCCCAATGGTGTGCGTCAATATATGTTAGTGACGTTTAACTATTGGAACTTCACTTTAACCGATGGCGCATTGCGAATGTTGGTGGTGTTACATTTTCACCAATTAGGTTATAGCCCATTAGAAATAGCATCACTGTTTTTATTTTATGAATTTTTTGGTGTGGTGACTAATCTGATAGGTGGTTGGCTTGGTGCGCATTTAGGCTTAAATCGTACCATGAATATTGGTTTATTTATGCAAGTTGTGGCGTTGTTAATGCTTGCTGTTCCATCTGTAAATTTAACCGTTATATGGGTGATGTTTGCTCAAGCGTTATCTGGTATTGCGAAAGACTTAAATAAAATGAGTGCTAAAAGCGCGATAAAAACCTTAGTGCCAAACGATCAGCAAGGTGCGTTGTATAAATGGATTGCAATACTAACAGGTTCAAAAAATGCGCTTAAAGGTGTCGGCTTTTTCTTAGGTGGCGCATTGTTAGCATTAATTGGTTTTCAAGGTGCAGTTATTGCAATGGCATCTGTGTTAGCAGTAGTGTTTATATGTAGTTTATTGTGGCTTGATAAAGATTTAGGTAAAGCAAAAACCAAAATTAAATTTAGCGAGATATTTTCAAAAAGTCGTAGCATTAATATATTATCAGCGGCCAGAATGTTCTTGTTTGGTGCGCGTGATGTATGGTTTGTGATTGCATTACCGTTATATTTAGGCCAAGTTTTTGGTTGGGATCATGTATTAGTCGGTAGTTTTCTTGCTATTTGGGTTATTGGCTATGGCTTGGTTCAAAGTATTGCTCCGCGCATAACAGGAAAAGCATCGGGTATTGTGCCTGATGGGCGAGCAGCTTTAGCATGGGCGAGTGTATTAGCTCTTGTCACCGCGACGATTGCATTGGCAATACAAATTAATTGGTATCCTCAATTTGTTATTGTTATTGGTTTAATGATCTTTGGTGCTATTTTTGCGATTAATTCTTCATTACATTCTTACCTAATTGTTAGTTATGCCAAGGATGATGGTGTTAGTTTAGATGTCGGATTTTATTATATGGCTAATGCAATGGGACGTTTAATCGGAACATTGCTTTCTGGCGCGATTTATCAGCTTTATGGATTATCAATGTGTCTTTGGATTGCGTTTACTTTTATTGCTATTACAACAGTAATTTCATTATGGTTACCTCGTAATCATCCAGATTCTGTCGCGATTTAAACGCATTTAAAAATGGCTTTTAATCGTAAAGTGATATTTATCAAAAGATATTAAATAATAACTATGATTAATGGTTGTTATCTTTAACTAGGCAGGTCTATACGGTATATTGGGCGAATTATTATTATTATACATAGTATCAAAGATAATTATTTGTCCGATATATTGCGTAGGCCGCTGATTACTTATGGTTACAACACTAAAAGCCTTAAAACGAAATAGTTATGGCGGTGAGTTTATACACGAAGCACTTACGAGTGTTTATGAAATGTTTAAACCAGTACATTGCTATATTGCTTACTTTGATAAAGTTCATCACAAAGCGATTTCATTAGCCTATTATGTGGATGGTCACCTTTCAAATACAGCATTTAGTTATTCGACAGATAATGCGCCCTGTTTAAAATTGATATCAGCAGGGAAACCTCTTTATCTATCAAATAATATATCGAAGGTATACCCATTTAATCAAATTATAACTTCCTCTATTTTTTATTCTTATTTGGGATTACCGATATTTTCTCGCCAAGGAAAAGTGATAGGTGTTATTGGGTGTTTATTTGATATTCCCTTTTTATTTTCTGAATCATTATACCAAGAGTGGTGTGATGTTATTGGTAATGTCCTTGGTTCTGATGTTGAGTATCTTGCTTTATTGTCATCACAAAAAAAATTACTTCAAGAAATGGAGCAATGTCAGCAAGAAGCTAAACTTGGTAATTGGCAACTCGATTTAGTGACAAACAGTTATTACTGGAGTAAAGAAATCTATCGTATTTTTCAATGTGAGATAAACGATTTTATACCAAATGAAAAAACGATTAATGAATTTATTCATACTGATGATCAGGTTAGAGTCAATGAATTAAAAGATGAAATGCTAAATAGTAATAATGTCAGTTATAGCATTATCTATCGTATTGTATTAGAAAATAGAAAAACTAAATACTTACGAGAACATTGTAATATTCTACGAAATATAAATGGTATCGCAACTATAATTAAAGGTACTCTGCAAGATATTACTGATTTTTATTATGTTAATGATAAATTAAATCAAGCATCTAATAAATTAACAATGACTTATGATGCCGTAGTTGAAGGTATTTGGGAGTATGATTTAAAAACTAAAAAGTTAATAACATCACCTAAGTTTTGGGATATATTAGCCATTAATAAAAATCATGTTAAAAATATTAGTAATTATTTAGCAATGGTTCATAAAGATGACAAATTGACTGTTATTGAATCTTTTTCAAAATTACGAGATGGTGATGTGATATCTATTGATGTTGAATTTAGGTTACAACCAAAAGATAAACAAACAGAATGTCGTTGGTTTAATTGCAAAGGCAATATTATAGAATCAAACAACAAAAAGTGTAGTGATACTATTGTTGGTGTATTGATTGATATAACAGAGACTGTGTTAGCTGCGCAACAACTAACATTGGCAAAAACAGTTTTTGATAATACCTCTGAATGTATTGTGATTACAGATCAAGATAATAATATCATCTCAGTGAATAAAGCTTTTGAAACGGTCACAGGTTATAGTAAAAGCTATGTGATAGGAAAAAATCCTCGTATATTATCATCGGGTTATCACGATTTGGCATTTTATAAAAAGATGTGGCATAGCCTAGATACAATAGGAACATGGCAAGGACAATTACATAATCGTCGTAGTGATGGTGCTATTTATCCAGAAGAGATGACGATAAATAAGATTGAAGATGATCATAAAGTAGTTAATTATGTTGGTGTGTTTCACGATATAAGCTCGCGAAAACAAACTGAGAAAAAGTTAAGAATATTAGCTGATAATGATATGTTGACGGGATTAATGAATCGTCGTCGATTTGTTGAAAAAGTTGAACAACAAATAAATAAAATGACTCACCCAGGTAAAGGAACCATAACGACTGGCGTCTGTTCTTTATTATTTATTGATGTTGATGATTTCAAAATATTTAATGATCTTTATGGCCACGACTTTGGTGATGATATTTTAAAAAGTGTTGCAGATATTTTAACAGCAACAGTATGCGAACATAGTCTTATTTGTCGTTACGGCGGTGATGAGTATGCGGTATTAATTAAAGATAAAGATATTAATTATGCAAAAGATATTGCACGTCAATTAATAGATATTATATCAAAACCAATTATTTGTAATGACATTGAAATAAACCTTACTATTAGCATTGGTATATCGTCATATCCACAAAGTGGTACTACCCATCAGGCATTGTTAAAAAATGCTGATTATGCAATGTATGAACAAAAGTGGCTTGGACGTAATGGTCTTTGTGTTTATGATCAACAATTACAAGATGAATATATTCGTAAGCTGAAATTACGCGATAAACTGAAATATGCAATCGATGCTAATAAGATCAATGTTTATTATCAACCGATAGTTGATAGTAGGACGGGTAAGGTTTGTAAGTTTGAAGCGTTAGCACGTTGGTATGATGACGTTGATGGATTTATTTCTCCAGGGGTGTTTATTCCTATTGCTGAACGTTATGGCTTAATTGGTCAGTTAGGTCAACAAGTGTTTGAGCAAGCTTGTGCTGATTTAGATCGTATCCATCGATGTGGATTTGATGACATTATTTTCTCCATTAACCACTCGGTAAAAGAGTTCTCACAGCATAATCAACAATACATTTTTGATACCATTAACAGTTATCATTTACCTTACAGTGCCATTATGATTGAAATAACAGAATCTACAGCATTGGATGACGGTAAAAATATCATTGATACACTTGCCGCATTTCGTTCTCGTGGTATTGCAATTTCGTTGGATGACTTTGGAACGGGGTATTCATCACTTGCTGCTATTATTGATATTAAACCTGACATTATTAAAATTGATCGTAGTTTTATTATTGATATTGAACACTGTAAAGAAAGCAAAATGTTGGTATCACTGGTACTTGATTTGAGTCATAAATTAAATGTTGAAGTTGTAGCTGAAGGTGTTGAGACTCAAGCACAGTTAGATATTTTATCTTCGATGGCTTGCCACTATATTCAAGGCTATTACTATAGTCCAGCTGTCGCGATTGATGAGGCGATTGCAATACTAAAAGTGCGTAATCATAATGTTATTGATATAAATATACAGTAAGCAGCACCATTACTATTATTTGTAAAATTGAAATGCTATAACAAGAGTTCTTTTGATATATAGATTGTTATTTGGTAAGTCATGCAGACTCTTTTTTTTGATTTTGATGGTACTTTGGTTGATTCGGAAACATTCCATGCTGAAAATTGGAGTGCCTATTTAGCAACGTATGGTGTAACGCTCACTGCTGATGATTTTATTACATATTATGCGGGAGTTACTTGGCCTAAGATTGCGAAACATTTTATTGAACATTACCAATTAAATGTTGATATCGTGACAATTACCACTGAAATGGAAGCATTAACAGAGGCAAAAATTCGCGATCAAGGAATCCCGGCGTTACCTGGCGTTGATGCCATACTTAACGCATTTGCAGGTAAAGTGCCAATGGCTGTTGTAACTGGTGCCCCACGGGATTATGTCGAAGGGGTATTAAAGCAACATGGCTGGTTTGATCTATTTGAACATGTGTTTAGTGGTTATGAAGTCACTAATAATAAACCAGCACCAGATGTTTATTTGCATGCTTGTCAAATAATGAAAGTTGCACCGCATCAAACTGTCGCGGTAGAAGATAGTCGAACTGGTTTACAAGCAGCTAAAAATGCGAATATTTGTTGTTTATTAATTAATCCTCATCCGTCATTAATAGGGATTGATGCTGATCATAAATTTACTTCTATGGTAGCAGCAACACCGCTATTAGATTCGTTATTTAAAGCTAAATTAGTATTGAGCGCGGTGTAAAATAGACTATTATTTTGTGGCAATAACTCGCTATGTTAAATTACTCGAGTTGAAATAATTCAAATAGGTTAATGATGGAAAACGAAGAAATTATGACTGGCGATATGCTGGTTGAAACAGTGGAAAACCAGTTGGCTGACGGTAATCCATTAGTGGTTAAAGAAACATTAATGCGTTTAATGATGACAGGTACAGCTCGAGATGAAGCAGTGCAAATGATTGCTTGTGCATTATCAATTGAAGTATTTGATGTAATGAAAAATGACGGTAAATTTGATTTAAAACGTTACCGTGAAAACCTTGTTGCATTACCAGATATGCCTTGGGAAGATGATCTATAATAGGGATTTTTGCCGCAAAAACCGTGAGTTAATATCACGGTTTTTTTATATCTATAACTGTTAGATGAAGAAGTGACAATAAAGTTAAATTTGAGCAAGGGTTTTTGCTTGGTGCAAAGTTGCAATTCTTGAAAGCATCGCTAAAGAACGTTGGTGTTCCTGTTCTGTTGCTGAAGTGCAAGCATCGCTGACAATATGAACACTGTAATCTCGGTCATGAGCATCTCGAACAGCGGATTGAATTGCCCAACAAGTACTTACGCCACAAAAATAGACATCGGTGATGGCATTTACGCGTAAAATGCTATCTAGCTCCGTGTTATAAAATGGATTGACGCGTGATTTTATTACCACAGTATCATCTGCTGTTACTTGCAGATCTGGATGAAATTCAGTACCCCATTGACCGAGCTCTAAAGCGCGATATTGTTGTGCTTTACCAAACATCGGTGACTGATGTGGTAGCTCAAGATAGTTTGGTTGAAAACCGACTTTGACAAAGATACAAGGTAGATTATTTTCTTTTGCCCATTGAATAGCAATATTTGCATTATTGATCACATGGTGAGTACTAACTTGTTCAGCACAGCTAGGTATTTTGCCATTTTTATCGACAATATCATTAATGAAGTCAATGATAACTAAGGCTTTATTCATATTATTACCTTTAAGAACAGAGTTTAGTTTTAACGAATGTAAATAAGCATACAATCAAATCTTAAATTTTAATATTATGAAATCTTAGATATAAAAAAAGCTTTTAGTCTTACAACTAAAAGCTTTTTTGCGGATGCTGTTATTTAGCATAAGCAAAAATAACACTACCACCTTTGATGGTATCAATAATTTTCTTGGTTAAATACGTTGGTATAGCAGGGCAGCCCCAGCTACGACCAAGGTAACCATTACGCTTTATAAACGCTTCAGATACATATTTGGCGCCATGGATAACGATAAAACGTTTTAAAGCGTTATCATTTTCACCCCGCGTTAACCCATTAAGTTTTAATGAGTAACCATTACCGCCATTATATGTACCTTCAGTTAAGAATGTACCTAATGATGTTTTATGTGAATTGACTCGATTAGAAAATCTATCAGCGACTAAGCGACCACTGTTCTCACCGTGTGACACATAGGTGCGGTAAAGTAATTTATTTGACTTTAGGTCTATGACATAAAATCGTTTTTCAGTAGAAGGCATGCTGTAATCAATGATTGTTAGCAGCGATTTCTTTTTGCCACGCGTTTTGTTGTAAGCAATAAATGCTTTTTTGAAGACATTAAAATCGATTTTGCCTTTTAAATCGGCTTTTTGGTAGACATAGTCAGCAACAATGTCTGCATTTTTTCGTTCTGTATTGACAACATGGGCAGACGCACTTAACGGTAAAAGACATACCATTAATAGAAATAGGTAAATAACTTTTTTCATTTCATTCTTTCTATTCTTAAACAGGTTGCAGAGATTAGTAGCAATTAAGCGAGATCACACTTTATCATAAATAAGAATTAAAGAAGAATATTTAAATGCTAAATTATAACCGGGATAACCGCATTAATATGATGATATTTGATAAATTAATAGTTAATTTAATTATTGATAACAAAGGCTTATTAATATGAACATCATTTAATTAATAACAGTCAGTTAAATGAATATGAAGCTAAATAAAGCTCGTTTAATTTAGCCTTTCATGTGATTAACCTATTGATTACATTGTGTTATTGTATTTTTTGTTTTGATTATTTAATATTTAATAAAAATTAAAAATAATAATGTGTCGAGGTTTTTTTTAGAAAATATTTTTAAGTGAATTAAAACGACAACAAATAAACCTGAATATAAGATGAAGAAAAATAAATAATAGCTATTCATATTGTTCAATATAAATAATAGCGCAGATATTGTTAATAATATCTGCGCTAATCTATAGATTAAATATTACAAACTTTACTCCAACTGCCATCACTTCCTGGAATAGAGACTGTATACCAATTGGCTTTGAAGATTACGCCATCATGGATGATTTGATCTCCTGAACCTGCATGACTTGGATTGCCTTGCCAATCAGTTTGAGGCCAATTAGGGTAAGTATTTAGGCCTGCTGAATCACAGTTGCCGCTATTATCACCTGTATCACCACCGTTATTATCACCGCCACCGGCATTTAAATCACCGATAGGTAGGTTAGGTTGCTCAAACTTAAACGCATACTCATTACCATCTACATTCACAGAGTAGTTAGCAGGGCCTGAGATTGGTAGGTAGTAAATGAAGTCTAGCTCGTAGCTTTCACCTGCTGGTAGTGGTTTCCACTTAGGCAGAGTAAAGGCGACACGGTGCATAGTTCCGTCTAGACCACCAATGTTATCACCACGTGTATGACCAGAAGAAATAACTTTCAAGCCACCACCAGATTGATCTTTCGCGTTATCAGGTGCTGAAACAGGAATATCAAACTGGAACTCTGTACCACCCGGTAAATCATTACCCGTGTTGTTGATAAAGGTTACGGTTGGGTTGATAGGGTAGTTTTGGTCACCAACTTTGAAGCCGCTAACATTAACTGCAATATCAATTGCTTGAGTTGGAATTGCACCCGTTGCGATTGTATTACCGTATGGGGTTGCAGACTTAAACTTATCGTAGATAGCTTTCGTCATAGCGTTACCCATGTGGTACTCACCGTTACCAGAAGCACATGCTTTTTCAGTTGCGTCAATAGTGTTAGTACGCTTACCGTTAGCATCGAATAAGTAACAGTTGTAGTCGCCTGCAAGCTCCCAGAACATGATACCACCGATTTCTTTATCGATTACGTAGTCAGCTTTCACGCCAACCGATGCTTTATCTTCTGTTGAGATAAATACGCTTTTCTCTGCATTCCATAACCATGGTGCAACAGCGACATCATCGTAATTACGGGTGTACGAACCAACAAGTTTATCTTGTGGATCACTTACAGGATCTAAACCATAAGCGGCTGTGTATGAACCGAAGATACCTTTTTCAAGGTTTTTCGCATGCCACATTGGGTTAGAGCCGGCACCCATTTCTTTACCATTTGGATCAAGATCATGCCACATGTTGTCGATACCGATAGCACCGTAACCACAGTTGTTCTTCTCGCCTTCACCAGTGCCTGCCTGACACTCAGACTGGTTAGGTAGTGCTGCACGACCCCATAGACCGTTATCACCACCTTTAACACCTTGCCAACCACGGGTGTAGTATGGAACACCGATATTGATACGACCAGCAGGCATTGAACCACGGAAGTAGTGGTAAGCCCAGTCAGTATTTAGGTAACCCATACCACCGTATGCTGCTGTGCCGTATACGTTCCACTGTGCTAACTCTGAATCTTTACCTGTATCGAATAGCGCAGCATTATGACCAACGTGGTCGTTCCAAGCACCGTGTAAGTCGTAAGACATGATGTTTACATAATCTAAGTACTTCGTTACATCAAATGTTTCCATACCACGTAGTAGGTAACCAGATGATGGTGCTGCAATCGTTAGCATGTAGTGAATATCATCTTCAGCAGAAGCAACATCCAGTTTTTCACGAAGGACTTTCATCAGTTCTTGGTAAGAAGCCCATAGGTATGGACGACGTGGTTCCATGAACTCTTTATCGTATGGGTTACCAGCACCCGCCATAGATGTAGGGTATTCGTAATCAATATCAAGCCCATCGAACTTGTACTTACGTAGCATTTCAACGGCAGATGTTGCGAATTTCTCAATGCCAGCATGGTTAATAGAACCATCAGCATTTGTCGTCATAGTGTAGAAGCCACCATCTGGTGCTCGACCACCATCAGTACCAAAGTGACCACCTGTTTCAGCCCAACCACCGATAGAGATTAATGTTTTAACATCGTGTTTAGCTTTTGCTGTTGCAAGTGCACCGAAGTGACCTTTAAAGCCAAGTGCTGGATCGATTTCAACACCATCCCATTCCATACCCACTGCCGCATTGCTTGGATCTGATGTATCACCGATGTTAACTTTGCCATCAGCACCAATACTTACGAATGCGTAGTTAATGTGTGTTAACTGTTCCCATGGGATATCATTAACTAAGTAGCTGCTTTGAGGATCATCGCCTGCACGCCAGCTTGTGAAGTAACCAATAACACGACGAGGGTGATCGGCACCCATCATTTCACGTCCATCTTCATCATAGATAGAACAGTAAGGCACATTTACGCCTTCAGTTTGGTATAAACCGTCAGGACGACAACCATTTGATACAACAGCGCCATTAACTGCAACAGAACTTACGGCTGAATCAGATGTTTTGTTTTGGTCATCAGTTGCACGAGCAAAGATTTTTGCATTGCCTGCTTGAACTGTTGTGTATTCAAGAGCATAAGGGGCTGTAGCTGCTGTGCCAACTAGTGCGCCATTTACGTAGAAATCAACTTTGTCTACCGTGCCATCAGTATCTGCTGCGTCAGCAGTAATGGTAACAACTTCACCTAGTTCAACGCTGGTCGCTGAAACGGCAACAGAAACGGTAGGCGCTTGGTTAACTGGTCCTTCAGGTGCGACATCAACGCTAACATTTGCTTGGCTACTTGCTGCGTTTTTATCATCGTAAGCCATCGCTGAAAGACTATGTACACCTTCTGTAGCTGTCCATGCAAACTCGTATGGTGCTGTTGTTGTTGAACCAACAACTTGTCCATCGACTAGGAAATCAACTTTCGCAATAGTACCGTCAGTATCGGTTGCATTTGCTTTAATAAGAACAGTTTCACCCGTTGTGATGACTGCTGTGGCTGTTGGCGCAGTAAGACTTGCTGTCGGTACGGCATTTTCTACTGGATCAACAGGTGGGTCGATAGGTGGCTCGCCACCAGAACAAAGATCAAGTTGAAGCCATTGTGAATATTGACCGTTGTTGTCTGTCGGTGAGTTATTTTGTGTCCAGTAATTAGCTTTATAAGCAACACCCGCTTGTTGGACTTGATCGCCGCCGGTATAAACGCTGTCACTTTTCCATTCTGTAAGGTCAGTACAATCAACAGCAGCTTGTGCGTTGAATGCAAATAAGCATGAGAGGCTAAGGGTACTGAGCGTAAACATTCCCTTTGTTGCTATTCCTTGTTTCCCGTGATTCATATGTGATCCTTTGGTTTTATTATTGATACAGCACCAGTAATAAATCTGAGTTTATTTACTTTTTACGTGCCATAAAAAAACTATAAGTGCAATTAGCCTATTTGTACGAAGCAATGCTTGGATATTCATGTGAGATCGCGGAAAATGTTGCAATAATGTAAATTTTTACTGAGGTATTGAATTAAGCGCACTGTAATTGAGTAGTTTGTTAACTGAAATGATAATGAATGCTTAATAAGTATTATATTGAGGGGTGCTATTAAGAAATGGATTTGGGTGTCGTGGTGGGATTGATCTCCCCTTTGTTATTGGTTTTGAGTATTTATAACAAAGGGGAAACTGTTAATGTTGCTAACACAGCATGTGTTATTAATCAAAAATATTAGTTATTGATGTTAGCTTTGAATTTTTCTTGTGTAGTAGTATCAGCTTTGCTGTACCAATAGTTTAACATTTTGTTAACGTAGGCTTGATCGATATGCCCATCTTTTTCTGCTGGACTAACTTGCTGCTGTGCGCGTTGCATTTCATTGGCCGTAATTGCTGTCGCTAATGCAGCAGGCGCTTTACTTAAGTTGTATTGCGCGATCTCTTGTTGGTAATTACGGTTAATTTGTAGACCATCTTTGATTAAAACATCGTGTTTAAAAGGTACTTCACTACCATTGGCAGCTAATAAATGTAGCGTTGGTTGACGGTTAAATTTTTGAGCTTGGTAATCACTTGAAATTTTAGGTAACTGAAGGGTATACGTTGCATCATTACCAGAAAATGTCATAACAACGACTTCTGAACGAAATAAGTGAGTATCACCATTTTCACGGTAGTTTTTATCGTAACGAAAAGCGATTTGGTTACTGCCATTATTTAAAATTTGGGTTGCATTACCTTCCGCGTTAACACCATTGACGAGAACCAGTTCAGCAGATTGGGGTAGATTAAGTGTTACATCAGCAAATGATGAGAAGCTAATGCTACACGCCGCTAAAGAGAGTAGGGCTGTACGTAGTTTCATGTCGATTCCTTTTGAGTGCGTAGAATGAATAATGTGTATTAGGTATAGTGATACTATTGTATTCTGATCATTACTGTATTGACAAATAACTATCGAAATTAATAGTTAATAACGCTTTTGTTGGTATAAAAAAACCCAGCGCAGGCTGGGTTTAATGTTCATTTAGATTCAGCGTTCTATTACTTTACGTAACAAGCAAAACCTTTAAGGTAGAAACCTTCAGGGTAAGCACTGTCTAGAGGGTGATCAGCTGCTTGGCTAAAACGCTCAATGAATTGCACGTCACGGTGAGCATCAATGGCTGCATCTGCAATAATTTTTTGAAATAAGCCGTTATCCATCAAACCAGAGCAAGAGTATGTTAATAGCATACCACCCGGCTTTAGAATTTGCATTGCTAGCATATTGATGTCTTTGTAACCACGACAAGCACCCACTAGCTGAGACTTAGATTCCGCAAATTTAGGTGGATCCATAATAACGACATCAAATAGCTCGCCACGTTCACGGTATTCACGTAATAGTTTAAATACATCAGCGTTTACAAACTGCGCATTTTCAACCGGATAACCGTTAATTTCTGCGTTAAGTTGTGCGGTGTCAAGTGCAGGCTGAGATACATCAACGTTAACCACTTCACTAGCGCCGCCTTTTAATGCGTATAAACCAAAGCCGCCGGTGTAACAGAAGCAGTTTAGAACGCGCTTACCATTAACATATTTAACCGACGCTTCACGGCTATCACGTTGGTCAAGGTAGAAACCTGTTTTGTGACCACCAACGATATCAACGTTAATCTTAACGCCATTTTCTTCGATAGTAACAAACTTCGGTGGCTCTTCGCCGTGTAGAACACCTGTGCGTTGTTTTAAACCTTCTTTTTTACGAACAGAAACATCTGAGCGTTCGTAAATATTACAGTTAGGGTAGCATTGTTGTAATGCTTCAATCAGTACTTCGCGTTGTGCTTCAGCACCTGCACTTAGTAACTGACAAACTAAGTAATCTTGGTAGCGATCAATCGTGATTCCAGGAAGGCCATCAGATTCTGCAGCAATTAAGCGGTAACCAGTAAGACCATCGCGAGCCGCTAAGACATCACGTAGACTTTGTGCAGCATTTAGGCGGTTAACAAAGAAGTTAACGTCAATGGCTTCATTTTTGTTGAATGTCCATACGCGAACGCGAATTTGAGACTGTGGAGAATAAGCACCACGTGCTAGCCATTCGCCTTTGTTATCGTAAACATCAACGGTTTCGCCGAGTTCAGGTTTTCCTTCAACACGGTCAATACCGCGAGAAAAAATCCAAGGGTGGCGACGGCGTAGTGATTTTTCACGGCCTTTTACCAAATAAATAGAAGCTGTCATGACATGCCCAGTATGGAGTTCGAGTGGGAGCGTATTATGTTGCTCTGGCTAGGTAAAATCAAATGAAAACGTCTAAGTCGGCATATAAAACCGCGATTGAGTGTTAAATAAACGATGGCAGTTGCTAATAACAACCTTTACTTTTGTGAGTAAGAGAGCAGTTTGTTGCGAGGGTTTAACTAAAATAATGCAATAGACAATATAAAAGGTGTGGAGGTTATTATGGCTCGATGTTGTGTAAAAACGCGTGTAGTAGGGCATGTACAAGGTGTCGGTTTTCGGTTTCATACTGCTCATCAAGGGCTGATGCTTGATTTAACAGGGTATGCAAGAAACTTAGCAGATGGCAGCGTTGAAGTGCTTGCTTGTGGAGAGCAAGTGAATATTGATAATTTGTTGGCTTGGCTACAACATGGACCTAAGACTGCGACGGTTGAAAAGCTCACCAGTGAGACATTAGCGTGGCAACATCTAAGTGGATTTAAAATGAATTAATGTCAAATAAAAAGAAAACCAAACATAAAACGTATTTGTGGCTATGTTTGGTTTTTAGCGTACTAACTTAAATACATTTCACAGGCTTTGGTAACCCAGCAAGTTTCGTTGCTTGCTTTGCTGGACCTTTAGGAAATAAACGATACAGATAACGTGAGCTACCTTTTTCTTCACCATATTGTTTTGCCATTGCTTTTACAAGCATACGTACTGCGGGTGAAGTATTAAATTCAAGGTAAAATTCTCGAACAAAGCGAATCACTTCCCAATGTGCTTCTGATAATTCAATCGTTTCCTCTGCTGCAAGTAATGCAACTAAATCTTCAGACCAATCATCAACATTCTTTAGATAACCTTGGGCATCAGTGTCGATTTGTACACCGTTAAATTCAAGCATAATAAACCTCTTTATTGCTAACGCAGCAAGAATAGTGATTCGGCGGTCTGGCTGCAAGTAAAAAACAAAAAGCCTGCATCAAGGCAGGCTTTTTCAGTTTTTATGTCTAAATAGGCTAATTAATAGCGAGTGCTTAGTTATCGCTGCTGTTTACTACACCTAGGATCTGAAGCAAGCTTAAGAATAGGTTGTAGATAGAAACATACAAAGTAACGGTTGCTGAAATGTAGTTAGTTTCACCGCCACGAATAATTGACTGGGTTGTCAATAAAATCGCTGCTGATGAGAATAATACAAACATACCGCTAATCGCTAGTGATAGCATTGGCATCTTTAGGAAGATGTTCGCAACAACAGCAACGATAATTGCAATAAAACCAGCCATTAACATACCGTTAAGGAATGATAGATCACGCTTAGTTGTTAATGCATAAGCAGAACAAGCAAAGAATGTCAGTGCTGTACCACCAAGTGCTGTCATTACGATGTGGCCCATGCCTGCGCCAACATACATATTTAGAATCGGACCAAGTGTGTAACCCATAAAGCCAGTTAATGCGAATACAAAAACAAGCCCTAAGCTACTGTCACGGTTACGTTCAGTTAAGAAAATTAAACCGTAGAAGCCAACAAGAAGAAAGATCCAGTGTACAGGTGGAACATTCATCACCATTGCTACGCCAGCTACACCAGCAGAGAACAACAATGTTAGCGATAGTAAGAAATAAGTGTTACGTAAAACCTTATTGGTTGACAATACGCCTGCGTAACCGCTGTCACGATTAACCATACGTTCGTTCATAAGTGCTCCCCTTAGGGTAGTGATATTAATTCTATTAAAGCTATATATGAGGCTAAACAATATAAATTGCAAGTGTAAGCCAAGCTTTAGCGCCATTTGTTTGCCATGAAGCACATTATAAGTGTTTGAAGATTAAAATACTTACGGCAGTAGTGACTATTCATTGTTAAGTTGTAACCAAATATTTCATTAATTATGCTTACATTAATGGTGGCATTTTCTGCAATTAGTGCAATATTTGTTGTAAAAAAAGTTGGGTACGGTCAGATTTTGGATTATCAAAAAAGTCTTGTGGGTTATTTTCTTCAATGATTTCGCCTTGATCCATAAAGATAACCCGATCGGCAACTTGACGAGCAAATCCCATTTCATGCGTGACACATAGCATTGTCATTCCCTCATTGGCAAGTTCAACCATGACATCTAATACTTCACGTACCATTTCAGGATCTAACGCAGAAGTTGGTTCATCAAACAACATCACTTGCGGGTTCATGCATAATGAACGTGCGATGGCCACTCGTTGCTGTTGTCCACCTGACAACTGGCCTGGGTATTTATGGGCTTGATCAGGAATTTTTACTCGCTCTAAATACTGCATAGCGAGCGCATTCGCTTCTTTTTTTGGCATTTTCTTTACCCAAATTGGTGCTAAGGTGCAGTTTTCTAACACTGTGAGGTGAGGGAATAGATTGAAGTGTTGAAAACACATACCGACTTCTTTACGGATCAATTCGATATTTTTTAAGTCTCCAGTAATATCTTGCCCTGCAACTGAAATTTTGCCTTGTTGGTGTTCTTCTAAATAATTGATACAGCGGATCATGGTTGATTTTCCTGAACCAGAAGGCCCACAAATTACGATCTTTTCACCTTTACGCACTTTTAGATTAATGTTTTTAAGTACGTGGAATTGACCATACCATTTATTTACGTCCGCTAATTCGATAACCCATGGCGTGTTATTATCATTGACTGTGGTGTCATTAGTATTTTTCATTATGCAATCCTTGCTAATGTTAGTGTCCAGTATGTAGTTTATTTTCTAGATAGATACTGTATCTAGACATACTAAAGCAAAAAATCCAGAAAACGAAAGCAACAAAAACATAGCTTTCAGTGGCAAAGCCTAACCATTCAGGATCACTGTTAGCGGCTTGTCCGACCCCTAAAACGTCAAACATGCCAATAATGAGCACGAGACTGGTGTCTTTAAATAACCCAATAAAGGTATTTACAATCGAAGGTATAGTGATTTTTAACGCCTGCGGTAAAACGATCAGATAAGTTTTACGCCAATAGCTTAATCCTAACGCATCTGCCGCTTCATATTGACCTTTAGGTATTGCTTGTAGTCCGCCTCGAATTACTTCTGCCATATAAGCGGCACTAAATAGTACGACGCCAATTAAGGCTCTAATGAGCTTATTGGTTTCTAATTCAGAGCTTAAAAACAGGGGTAACATTACCGATGCCATAAACAAGACGGTAATTAATGGTACTCCGCGCCAAATCTCAATATAAACCGTACAAATGCTGCGAATAATCGGCATTTCTGAACGGCGGCCAAGGGCTAATACAACCCCAATAGGTAACGAGACCACAATACCAACAATAGCGATAACTAAAGTAATTAGTAATCCGCCCCATAAATGTGTTTCGACGATAGGTAACCCTGCAATACCGCCGTAAAGTAGAAATCCGGCAATAAACGGATAAATATTCACGAAAAATAGCCAAATCCAACCGCGATGAGGCGTTTTTTCATAGGCGAGTAAGGCAATAAAAATAGCCAAGGTGGCGTAAAATAATTTTGGTCGCCATAATTCAGCGCTTGGATAGAAGCCAAACATGAACTGATCAAACCGTACTTTTATAAAGGTCCAACATGCGCCACTCAATGTACAGGCTTCACGAGAATTGCCTTGCCAGTTTGCATTGATGAATGCCCAATCTACAATGCTCCAGACGCCAATAATTGCAAAGTAGCCTAAAATGAGGGTAATAATCGTATTAAAAAATGAAGAAAAAAGATGTTGGCGTAACCATCCTATAATTCCCACTGTATTTGCTGGTGGGGGTAAATCGGGAAGAAATTGATGTTTACTCATGGTTACCTCTCAACCAGTGCCATTTTTTTGTTATAGATATTCATTAGCAGAGATGTGATTAAACTTAAGCTTAAATAAACCGCCATCGTCATTGCGATAATCTCAATCGCTTGTCCTGTTTGATTGAGGGTGGTACCTGCAAAAACAGACACTAAATCGGGGTAACCAATTGCCATCGCTAGCGAGGAATTCTTAGTTAGGTTTAAATATTGGCTGGTAAGTGGAGGGATAATGATCCGCATTGCTTGTGGGATCACTATTAATCGCAACGTTTTATTACGGCTTAATCCTAATGCTTCTGCGGCTTCTGTTTGGCCATGACTGACCGCATTAATACCTGAACGAACAATTTCGGCAATAAAAGCTGCGGTATAAATACTTAATGCCAGCAACAGTGCTGCAAGTTCAGGTAAAATAGTAATACCACCACTAAAATTAAATCCTTTAAGCGCAGGATAGTCGATACTGATTGGTTTGCCTGCGATAAAAAAGGCCAATAGTGGTAGTAAAATAATAATCGCTAGACTTACGAGTAATACTGGCGATTGTTGACCGGTATCTTGCTGTTTTTTCTGGGCGTAATACTGGTAACCCATCGCAATAATAAAAGCAGCAATGAGAGCGATAAAAATAATACCGGAGCCTTGTTCAAAAATAGGACTTGGAATTGATAATCCGCGTACATTAAGAAAAATACTGTCGCCTAATTGTAAGCTCTGTCTTGGTGAGGGGAGAACCTGTAATACGGCAAAGTACCAAAAGAAAATTTGTAGTAATAATGGAATATTACGGAAAATTTCAATATAGAAAGCAGCAAAACGACTGACTAACCAGTTAGGAGATAAACGGGCAATACCAATAATAAAACCTAAAATCGTTGCTAATATCACACCGAGAACGGCAATTAATGCAGTGTTAAGCAAGCCAACAAAAAATGTGCGACCATAGGTGAATGTTTCATCGTAATCGATAAGAGTTAAACCGATACCAAACCCAGCTTCTTGATTAAGAAAATCAAAACCTGTCGCAATACCACGGGTTTCAAGATTGGTTAAGGCATTATTGATGATGCTATAAAAGAAAAAAGCCAGTGCTGCAACCGCAATAACTTGAAAGATTACAGCACGAAAAGTGGGATTATAAAAAATATTTTGATGGGTAGACCTTGTCTGTGATCTATTTGTGGGTGTTTCCATACAACATCCTCATATCCATTGAGATGTACAGAGGGAGCCATTACAGCTCCCTTTTATAATTATTAAACGCTGTTATTAACGAATAGGTGGGGCATATTGAATACCACCTTCAGTCCACAAGGCGTTTAAGCCACGTTTAATTTTAAGTGGTGAATCAAGACCGACAGTACGCTGGAAGCTTTCACCATAATTACCTACTTGTTTAATGATTTGGAAACCCCAATCATCATTTAAGCCTAATCCTTTGCCTTTTGGTCCATCAAGACCAATTAAGCGGCGAATATTTGGATCTTTTGATTCTTTTTTCAGAGTATCGACATTGGTGGAAGTGACATTGAATTCTTCAGCATTAATCATGGTAAATAGTGTCCAACGGACAATATTAAACCATTGGTCATCACCTTGACGAACCACAGGACCTAGTGGCTCTTTAGAAATGATTTCAGGTAGAACAATAGCTGATGTTGGATCTTTAAGGTTTAGACGCAGAGCATATAAGCCCGATTGGTCAGTTGTAAGCACATCACAACGTCCAGAATCAAAACCTTTTGATGTTTGTGGTGCGGTATCAAAGACAACTGGCTTATATTTCATGCCATTAACACGGAAGTAGTCGGCTAAATTAAGTTCTGTTGTGGTACCTGATTGTACACAAACAGCGGCACCATCGAGATCTTTTGCACTCTTTATACCCATGTCCTTTTTGACCATGAAGCCTTGACCGTCATAATAGCTAACGCCGGTAAAGTTGAGGCCAAGCGATGTATCGCGGTGCAGTGTCCAGGTGGTATTACGCGACAAAATATCAATTTCGCCCGATTGTAAGGCGGTAAAACGTTCTTTTGCTGTGAGGGGGATATATTTAACTTTGGATTTATCACCTAATGTTGCAGCGGCAACTGCTTGGCAAAATTCAACATCAAGACCTTCCCATTGACCTTTGGCGTTAGGGTTTGAAAACCCAGGTAAGCCAGCACTGACGCCACATTGGACGTATCCCTGTTTTTTAACTTTATCAAGTGTGCTGTCGGCGGCATTTGCATTTATTGCAAATAGGGTGGCAGATGTAGCAAGTACAGCTAAGACACCTGTTATTTTTTTAGCCATTAGTACCTTCCTTGTCTGGTCAATAGTAAAACTACGTTATCTTAATATGTAATACCATTAATAAGTAATTAACAATGCATTAACAAATACAAGTATAGAAAAATATATATAAAGGTCTAGTTTTGTTGGAAATAAATAGTGTTAGGTGATGATTATGAGAGGTCAGACAACAAGATTTGTAATATCAGAGGAAAAAAAACCCAGCGTGATGCTGGGTTTTGCTTTTAAGCTTAACCGTTATTATACGGTAGCAAGTTTTTTCTCTAGTGCCGCCGCATCTACTTTTTTAGTGATAACAGACAGTACAACAGCAACAGCAATCATTACCGAACACACAGTGTAAGCTAGAGTGTAAGTACCTGTTGTATCAACTGCAAATGCCGCCACGACAGGACCGATAAAGCCACTTACGCCCCATGCAGTGTAAAGCACACCATAGTTAGCGCCGTAGTTTTTAAGGCCATAGAAATCAGCAATAATTGATGGGAAAACAGCAAGTAATGTACCGTAACCAACCCCCGCTACTGCAGCACCGATAATTAACGTGAACTCAGAGTTAAATGTAGCGAACATCACCATATTAATGCCTTGCATTACAAAAGCGATCATCAGTGTTTTTACGCCACCAATTTTATCTGACAGAATACCCGCGACAACACGACCACCTGAGTTAAAGATTGCTAGAATAACAACAAGGTAAGCCGCATCTGTGATATTTGCTTGTGTTGCTGCAATAGAAGTAATGTTACCAATGATCATTAAGCCTGCAGCCGAAGCAAATGCATACATTACCCATAGAGAATAAAACTGTGGCGTTTTTAGCATGCCACGCCAATTAATATCAACAGGCTTATCTGATTTCGCTTTATAACCTGCAGGTGCTTCTGGCACATAATCTGCTGGTGGATTGTTAATGGTAAAGGCCAGTGGAACAGCAATCACTAATACCGCAACACCTAAAACAAGGAAGCTCGTGTTAATACCATACTCAGCAATAAGTGCAGATGTTAGTGGCGCTAAGTAAACTGCAGCCAATCCAAACCCAGCTGCGATTAAGCCGTTAACTAAGCCTTTTTTCGATGGATGGAACCATTTCATCGCTGATGGGCTTAAACAAGCGTAACCAAAACCAATACCACTACCTGTCATAATACCGAATGTTAGTACTAGCATCATTGGTGTCGTTGCAAAACTTGAGATGATCATACCTAAACCAACCATCACTGTACCAAGAATAAGTACACGACGTGGGCCCATGCGATCTTGTAAAATACCAGCAACTAACAGTGATAATGCAAAGGTAATAATAGCAACAGTATAAGGCAGTGATGCATCAGCATTCGACCAGCCTAAATCAACAACGAGTGCTTTTTTAAATACACTCCAAGCATAAAGGATACCCATACATAAGTTGATACAGAAACCCGCAACAAGGATCTGCATAGCTCGATCAAATTTTTTCATAGAAAACTCAATTAATTAATTCTTAGCGTTGTTATGAATGGTTGAAACAACAACGATAAGCGAATGATTTAGTGTAATGACTAAAGTCAAACTTTAGAAAGAGCGCGGAGTGTAACAACATCGAAAAAATAAGATATTGGTCAGACATTCCTTGTTACAAAACAGCAAAGAACAGCCAATATAAATAGATAATTAGTGAGGAAATGAGTGTATAAAAACAAAAAGGGGCAACATAGAGCGTTACTTTTATCGTAACGCTGTCTATCTTACCCCTTTATTGAAAGGTTAGCTGTTTTAGTGGTTAGTGACCAAGAAAACTAATATAACCTTGTAGTACAAGCAGGTTAGTGATGTCAATAAAGAAAGCACCAACGATAGGTACAACCATAAAAGCTTGTGGTGATGGGCCATTACGTGACACTAATGAACCCATATTCATTACAGCAGTGGGTGTTGCACCCATACCAAAACCACAATGACCACCGGCAATGATTGCGGCGTCATAGTTACCTCCCATAACTCGGAAAGTAACAAAGTAGGTAAATAAACCTAATACAAGGGTTTGAACTGCAAGAATAATCAACATTGGCATTGCCAAGTCCATTAACTCCCATAAATGCAAGCTCATCAGTGCCATTGCTAAGAATAGTGATAGGGATATCGTGCCAAGCGCATCAACGGTTTCTTTATTGATCTTATAACACTTAGTGCCTTCACAGACATTAGTTATAAACACACCAATAAATAAGGCATACACGAATTCAGGAATACGTAATGCGCTGATACCAAGACCATCGATAAAGTCTTTAAAGTGTGCTGCACCAGCAACACAAACCAATAAAATAAATAATACTTCAATGGTGTTTTTAGACGTTATACGATCTTCTTCACGATCGCTGTAAGTGATCAAATCAGGGTGTTCAATGTGATGGTTACCACTTTCACCGAAATCAGATTTTAACTTATGCTTGTTGATTAATCGCTGTGCAATTGGGCCACCGATAATACCGCCCATGATTAGACCAAATGTTGCTGCCGCCATTGATAGTTCTAAGGTGTTGAGACCATAATCGGTAGCAAAAGTTTGTGACCAAGCAGCACCAGTACCGTGACCGCCTGAAAGTGTGATCGAACCGACAATAAGTCCAAGTAACGGATCTAAGCCTAATGCTTTACTCATTCCTACACCAACAGCATCTTGAATAATAATAAATACTGTTGCGATGCCTAAAAATAGGAAAACGCGTGAACCGCCTTTCATTAGCAGTTTATAGCTAGCGGCAAGGCCGACGGTGGCAAAAAACATTTGCATTAACGAATCTTGCATACTTAATTTGAAACTAATGTCAAAACCTTGAAAATGGAAAAAGGTAATAATAAAAGCAATGACAAGTCCGCCAACAATTGGCTCTGGAATATTATACTTTCTTAAAATCTTGACTTTAGTATTAATAAAGTAGCCAAGAAAAAGCACGATTATTGCGATGAGCAATGATTCGAGCTCATTAACATGAATTGTTGTGTTCATTTAAAATCTTCTTTTTTACTTCTTTGATGCTAATTTTAACTCCAAAAAGACATTCTTACCATATTGCCATCATTGTATTACTGTGTTAGTCACTTCTCGATTTTAGGACTTACCTATTTAGATATTATTAAGTAGTCGTTTTTTTATATGGTTTATTGTTAATGTTTTGATGTTAATTGTTAATTTTCGGTTTGTTTGTTGTTTTAATGTTTGTTGGGGGTATGAATATTATTCAGGAGTTTTTTTTTACTTCTCTTATAGCTGTTAGTTTTTAAGAATCATAGTGTTATATTTTATTTTCGGTCTTTTTTTACTATAGGGTACAGCATTCCTTTTATTTAGAGGCTGTAATACAAAGGTTAAAATGAAAATTTAGTTGTCGAGAATGTAATATAAAATAAAGTATTAATTCTCATAATTTGAGAAATGATGGTTGGAGAGGGTTATACGATAAATTGGCCGTTGAAAAAAAATTATAAAAATAACGAAAAAAATTATTAAACACTGTACAAAATGGTGTTTTAAGGCTTTTTTTGCAATTATTAGCCATTAAATGTGCGTAAATATTTTATTGTGAGTACCTATTTTAGAAAATATATAGGGTTGAATTACGATAAAGAAGTTGTGAGCTAACGTGTTGCTTATGAGATGTTATCTCATTGAGTGAGAATGATAACTGAAAATTATTTTTAGCTGTTTATAATTGATAGTAAAAAAGAGTTATTTAAAAACAGTGGGGGTAGCCCTAATAATAACGATATAAGGTATCGTTATTATTAAGGATATAAAGTTGAAACGATATAATGCTTAAACAATATCGTGAGCAATAAGATTTGTTTTTTGTGCGAAAAAATTACTCAGCAGCGTATTTTTTTAGCTTTAGGTCTTTTTTAAGTTGTTGGATGTATGCAATACGATCTGGATCTGCTGGGCGAGAGTTATCTTGGCGTTGTTGCTGTGCTTGTGCTTCACTTGGAAGTACACAACGTCCACGAATACGTTGATGGTATTGTTTTGTTTCTTGTTCTGCACGCAATGTGGCTTGTTCTTGTTCTTTTGCCATTGCTTCACGTGCTTTGCTTTGATCGGTTGCATCCACAACAACATAAGTATTGCGCTTTTGCATTCTATTTGGCTGTTGACCAAATTGTTCTCGTTGCTTAATAAAGTTATCTAAGTGATCACTAAAACTCATTGTGACGTCCTACTCAGTAATCAAAAATCATCCACTTATAGTTAACAATAAAATGGCGTATAAGATTAATAATAAGCTACAACGTTGAATAAGAGAACATATTATACAATGTTATCTGGTATTTGTTGCTGCTGGAGCAAATACTGGCGATTGAAATGATAACGAGTTAATGGTTTATTGAAATAATACCCTTGGAATTCTTCAACACCAATACTTTCAAGGAAGTCGATTTGTTCTATATTTTCAACACCTTCAGCGACAACGGTTAAACCAAGGTTATGGGCGAGAGTAATAATAGCCTCAATAATAGTAATGCTATCTCTATTATAAGGTAACTCTTTTACGAACTCGCGATCGATTTTGAGAATGTTGATAGGGAAACGACTAAGATAAGCGAGTGAAGAGTAGCCTGTACCAAAATCATCAATAGCGATTTTAATGCCAATTTTTTTAAGTTCGATTAATTTTTGATAGGCTAATTCAATATCTGTCATTAATACACTTTCTGTTATTTCAAGTTCTAAATAGGCTGGGTTGCAGCCAGCTTTATTGATCGCTGTAGTTAAAATTGTCGTAAGGTCTGACTCCAGTAATTGTTTTGCAGAAATGTTGATCGCCATACTAATGACAAGTCCTTGTTGTTGCCATTGCTGAAGTTGATAACAGGCTTTTTCAATCAAAAAAATTCCCGCTTCAAGGATGAGACCAGATGACTCAAGTAAAGGAATAATATCAACCGGAGCTTGATAGTGGCCATCTTTATCGCGCCAACGTAATAATGCTTCAACTCCTGTTAATGTATGTGAATGTGCTAATACTTTTGGTTGATAATAAAACTCATAGCGATCAGTGTTAATCGATTTACGTAATTCGGATTCCAATTCTAATTTATGAGTCGTTTCTGTTTCCATTTCGGGGCTGAAATAACAATACCGGTTTTTTGTTTTATCTCTCGCAGAGCTTAATGCGATATTTGCATTTTTTATAATTTGCTCTGCAGTTATGACTTTATTAGTTTGAAATGAAATACCAATACTCGCAGATATTGAAATAAGTTTACTATCGTAACTAATGGGAGCCTGAATATTATTAAGTAACCTTGTTGCCAAGTAGTTAATACTCTTTTTTTGTAGAGCAGATTGAATAATTACACCGAATTGATTGTTATTTAACCGAGAAAGTAGGTTTATATCTCTAAGGTTTGAACGAATTCTTTTTGATATAATCACTAAAATATTTTCGATGTTATCATTACCTAATGAATCATGTAATTTTTTGAAAAGGTCAATCTCAATAACAAAGATTGATATTTGTGATTTGTTTTTTTTAGCCTCTAATATTTTTTTATTTACTTCGGTAATAAACATAGTTCTATTAGGTAGCGTTGTTAATTGATCATAGTGAGCCAGATGGTGTAAACGGTGCTCATAGTTGATCCGTTCAGTAATATCTTTACTGGTTGATATATAGTTACTGATTCGATCATTTTCATCGCGAATAGGTGATATTGTATTATCAAGATAATGAATAGTGTTATCAGTATTTTTTTGGGTAATAATGCGCTGAATAGTTTGTCCTTGGTTTAACTTTGATTGGATATCAACTATTTTTTCATTGTCGTTTATATAGCGTTTGAAAATTGTTTTACTGTTTAATCCAATGATATTATTTGATTTTTCACCTGTTGTTTTTTCATATGAGCTATTTACATATTCAATAAATCCAAATTTATCAGTGATAATAACGGCTTCTTCGCTTTGTTCGACTGCGCGCGATAATCCTTTTAATTTTTGTTCGCGTTTAACCCAAGAGGTGACATCTATGATATGCAGCATGATATAGTCATCGTTATTATTAATTTTTGTCGCTATTATCTCTAAATGTTTAAATGGGGTAGTGCTTACTTTTAATTGTATTTTTTTCTTATCGTTAAATCCGAGTTTATCAATGCTTTTTAATAATCTTACGATATCTGTTTTGGTATTAATAGCTGATATATGTGAAATAATATTTTTATTAAGAGCATCTTTTTTTAGCTCCAAAATTGTAATGGCTGCTGAATTTATTGCTGTTATTTTACGATTTTTATTGATTACGATAATGCCGGAATCTGTATTTTCTATTAAAGAATAATACCGATGGATAGTTGTACTTCTAACGTTATTAATACGACGAATCTCACTCTTTTGTTTATTAATATATCGAAGAGTTAATATTATGATAATTGTACTAAGCATTATTATCATAAAGATAATGAAATGTTTATTAAATGATTGCTTTATATATTCAGTAATACTACTTTTATTTGTTAGTTTTACTTCTGAAATTAATACCCATGGTGATAGATTACCAAACCTAAAGTCAATGCTTGATTTTAATGGTAGGGGTATAAAGAGAGGCGAGTATGTGTAAAGTGTATTGTTTTTAATTATTTGATTGTGATTATAACTCTGTATTTTTTTCAATAATGTAAAGTGGTAATTTTTAAAGTTTTTCCCGTTATGAGAAAGAGAAGTCTTATTGTTATCAATATTCATTAAGGTGTTACCCTTATTATCGATAATCCAAATTTGTTGTGTTAGTGAATTCTTATTTAAGAATGCTATTAGTGTGTTTTTTTGTTCAATTTTAATAACCCATTGGTGATTATTAATTGTAATGTGTTGATAATATGCAATGTGGTTAATTTTAAAGGATGGGGCACTAATATAGGTCTTGTTTGTTGGTAATGAAAAAGCATGATCTATATTGTTCAATTCAGTAGTAGACATAACAGCTTTATTATCTAATACAATACTTTTAGGTTCAGTGGTTGTGATGATTTTTAAGCGGTGACTATTTTTATAATCTATCAGAGTAATGCTATGAATATTAGAATTATTTCCCAGTATGTTATTAGAAAATTGAATAAAATCTCTACGTTGGGTAGCGGTCAGTATTGGCTGCCATGGTTGCTTACGTAAATAGGTATTTAGTTGATTTAATTGGCTTATTGTATGATCTATCTGTTGAGTAATATGTTGTTGTTGCAGTAATTGTTGTTGGCGTTGAGTTATTTTTATTTTATTGATTATTTCATCATTATTTTGTTGGTTGTTAGTCAGTACTTCTATCACGGTTAAAATAAGTAATAGCAGAGTGAAGAGTAAACTTATCACTAGCGATTTTCGCATAATATCCTTATTTAGTTGATGAGTTTAGTAAGACACATAGACCATCATATGCTATTTGATACATAAAGTTAAGATTTTGAGTAAATTTTTGTGACTAAAATGTAACACTCGGATTGAGTGTTGAGGCGGAGATATAAAAAAAGCCTTGAGGGGGAACTCAAGGCCTTGGTAAAACTAAAACTTAGCAGTGATTAGTCGTTAGTTGCAGTTGCAGTTGCGGTTGCAGTTGTAATTGTTGAAGTTGGTTGCTGTTCAGCTGCTAATTGGCGTTCATAGCGGTTGTATTTCCACCATGCATAACCTAGGAAGATTACAATACCACCGACGTTATAGAAGATAATTGTCATAATATCAGCACCTGTTGGGAAGGTTGATGCTAAGAAACCGATACTAAAAATACCAATTAGTATTGATACCATCACAATCCCCGTTGTGCGTGAGCCCATTTTAAAGTCACGTGGTAGGTGATCCAACTTTAGACGTAGGTTTAAGTAAGCAATCATAATAAACAGTGGCGGTAACATTGATGCTGCTGCTGTCATGTTAATTACAGTACTCATTAGTTCTTGGACTGAATCTGAACCTAACATTGGTACAATAAGCAGTGGAATAACAATAAAGAATTGTGCCCATGCTGCACGTGCTGGAACGCCATTTTTATTTAGTTTGACGGTTTTCTCACCAAAAATACCAGCAGGAATTTCAGAGAAGAAAATCTTAACTGGTGTTGCTGTCCACATTAGTAGTGAGCCGAGCATTGCGGTAAATGACACCACGCCAACGAAACGGTTCATCATGATTTCAGATAGACCGTAATGACGTGCTAAACCTTCAAATACTTGTACTGAACCGCCTGTAAACTTCAATGCTTCACGTTCAACAAATACATTCATTAGTACTGATGAAACACAATATAAGCCGCCAATGAAAATACCAGCAAAAATAATTACTCTGACAAAGGCTTTATGGCCGCCTTTAATATCGTTAACGTAAACAGATACTGATTCTGCACCACCAGCAGCCATGAATATCCAGGCGGTGACACCAAAGAAGGCCCAGTTAATTTGTGGTGTTAGTGCTTCAACAGTAATTGGATCTGCAGGTTCAATTCCGCCGACAACTGCGGCACCTGCTAAGATAATATAAGACAAGGTTAGCACTAGCATAAATGATGAGGTTACTGAGGTAATAGGACCTAACATTTTAGCGCCATTGGTTGAGACATATGTCGCACCAGCAAACAGAATAATACTTAATATGGTCGTCGTCGTCGGTGTAAATATATACTCATAGCCCAAGAACGCATAAGAAGCATAAGCAATAACGCGTGGTAGCAATGAGGTGAAGAAGAATAAGTTTACAAACCAATAGGTGTATGCCGCAAGAAAAGCCCAACGTCCACCTAGAGAGCTTTTAACCCATGCATAAACGCCAGCTTCAGAGTTCTTATTGAGAGAAACAAATTCTGCAATAATTAAACAAAAAGGAATAAAGTAGAGCAAAGTAGCAATAAAGAACATAGGGGTAGAGGATAAGCCAATTTCAATATTGTTATTAATGACATTATTGAAACTGTATACCGCAGCAAAGGTCATCGATAGTAGACCAAATTTCCCTATGGTATTACGTTTTGATTCAGACATGAGAATCTCCGATGGATCACGTTTAGTATTGTAGGATTTCTATGTATTGAGCAAATGAGCTTAATCATAGGTTATTGTTTTTATGCTTTTGTTGTTTCTTTTGTGTGACTTCTGTTATTGCATAACCGCCAGCTATTACTAACTGGCGGTTGTGTTTAGTTATTTATTTAGGAAGTAGCCGTCCTCAATCGTGACACGTAAAACAACTTTCTCAAGGTTGTCTGCGGCACTGAAGCGGTGTGCTTGGTGATTTTCAAAGATCACCATTTGACCTGCTTCTATGCGATGTGGTTGTCCTGTACCTGTAAAGTATTCACGATCGGTTTCATCGCTATATGGTTGAGCTTGTGTCAGAGTGCTTTTATCAGCACATTCAATGGTTTCACTGCCGGCAAGGTAGTAGTGCACATCAAAATAGCGACGATGGCCAACAAATTGTTCATCCGTTTTGGATGGTCCATGCTGAACTCGGTAAGCCAGTGAGTCTCCTACAGAATGAAACACATTTGGTTGAATATTACCGATGTTTTCAATCGCTTCGACACAACGGTTCCATTTACGACCATCACGATACAGGCTTTTGAATTGATCCAGTGATGCTAAAGTAATCATTATTTATCTCCGCCGATACGTGTTGTAGTAAATGTTTGACTTGCCAAATAACGGCTATCACAATCCGCCTTACTAAAAGGCACTAAGCTCACTTGGTAGCTGAAGTCATTAAAGTAAACACGGTATGAATCAAGAACCTCTGATCCCCATGAGTTAGAACCTAAGCCCATAACTTGATGATCAAGATTGACTGTAATGTAACCACTTGGTTCTAGCTCATTAATATGTTGTGCCTGATGAATATGTTGATTGGTGTAATGCCATGCGCTGAAATTAATTTCTTGCTCTGGTTTAACCAATAAACCCACACCATGACGATTCGTTAAGCTCGCCCAACGCACATGCTGACGGTTGCCATTATTTTGTGGGAACGGGTAGTTCTCAAACATATTGCTAACGGTGGTGTTGTAGATATCAATAATGTTGCTTTGTCGGCTATCTTGATAATTTTCTTCTGGGCCTCGACCGTAATATTCAACTTGGTCAAATTGGTTATTAATGCCTAAATCTAAGCCGATTGCAGGGATCACATGTGGGTAATCACCATATTTGTTGCCACTTAAGGTCATGTTAACTTGGCCTTGAGGACAAATTTCAAAACGGTATTGGCAACGCATACCAAAATCTAATACTGGCGGTGCAACAATACTGTTGGTGGTAACAATGACCTTACCGCCAACTTGTTCTACATCGATGCTGCGGAAATGCTCTTGCATAATTTGCAGATGAGCTGGGTGCCATAAGCCTTCATATTCTTGCTTATGGTTATCAATCATTGGTTTGAAGAAACTCATTGCAGGCGGTGATGCAATCAGTTCATTATTTTGGCGTAGCCATGAGGTCAGCTTACCATCGACTTTAGAAAAGTGGAGGGTAAAGTCATAACCGCTAATTTCCCAATCAAGGCGATTCTCAATTACTGTTAGTGGCATGGCATTGCTATTTTCAAACATTTCAGCATGAGCAGTGTTGGGTTTAGCTTGATATTGGAAAATACCAAGTTCGTGATTTGCTTCGCTATATGCTGTACGCGATTTTTTACGCATCGACACGTTCACAAACGTTTCACGCTGGTCCATCACTGGCAGTGCTAATTCAATATCACGAGATTCGCCTGCAGCAAGATTGGTTAGCGTAATTTGATTAAAGGCCAATGTGTCGCCTTCGGCACGTACAGCAATATCAAACACCACGTCATCTAGAGTAGAGAACCAATATTTGTTAGTAACAGTAATGATGCCTTTGGTGTGATCTTTAACTGCGATTTTTACCGGACAAATAACTTGTTTGTATTCACGTAAGCCTGGGCCTGGTGTTTGATCTGGATAGATCAAACCATCCATGCAGAAGTTATAGTTATTTGGATAATCGCTATAGTCACCACCGTATTTGTAGACATCACGGCCATTTTCATCTTGCTCATAAATGCCATGATCACACCATTCCCAAACAAAGTGACCCTGAATATGGTCATGCTTGTAGAACACGTTTTGGTATTCTGTTAGACCACCAGGCCCATTACCCATTGCGTGAGCATATTCACAAATAATTCGTGGTTTAGCATGTGGGAACTCACCAAACTCATTCATCATCTGAGCACGGGAGTACATAGTACTAATGATATCAACCACTTCTGCATCACGATCTTCTTCGTAATGAACCAGACGGGTATCATCAATCGCTTTGGTTGCTGCGTACATTGAACGAATATTACAGCCGTAGCCAGATTCGTTACCCAGTGACCACATAATGATAGAAGGGTGGTTCTTTTGAGCGTGAATATGACGTTCAATACGCTCAACAAATACTTGTTCCCATGCAGGATCATCAGTGATCATGCTGAGATTGCCAACGTTAGCGAAACCGTGAGTTTCAACATCCGTTTCAGCCATGACAAATAAACCATATTGATCACACAGTTCGTAAAAACGTGGATCGTTAGGGTAGTGTGCTGTACGTACTGCGTTAATATTGTGTTGTTTCATTAATACGATGTCTTTCTCGACCCGATCGATGCCAACAGCGCGGCTGTTAAGATGATCGTTATCGTGACGGTTAACACCGTGGAGCATGACGTATTGACCGTTTATTTCAAACAGACCATTGCGCACTTTAATATCGCGGAAACCAACCCGTTGTGGAATGACTTCAATCACATTGCCATCTGCATCACGTAACGTTAAAAACAGATGGTATAAATGTGGGTTTTCAGCCGTCCAATGAATTGGACTTGCCATTTTGATTGCAAAATTAGTATGGGTTGTCGTTGCAATAGCTAGCTTGGAAACGTTTCCATTTTCAACTAAAACATTGCCGTCATAGAGCGCATAATCAAGGCTGTAATCACTAACAACAGTGTCGCTAAGGTTTTCTAAATCAACTTTACAGCTCAAAGTCGCTGCTTGGTAATCATCATTAAAATCAGTACGTACAGTGAAATCACGCACATGAACAGGCTCTTTACCGACTAAGTAAACATCACGGAAAATGCCCGCCATCCACCACATATCTTGATCTTCGATATAGGTTGAATCAGCCCATTGCATCACACGCACAGAGAGTAAGTTTTTACCAGGATTAGCAAACGCTGAAATATCAAACTCAGCAGTTAAGCGACTACCTTTGCTAAAACCAACATAATGACCGTTAACATAAACTTCAAAATAGGTTTCAACACCATCGAATTTAATGATGGTTTGTTTTTCAGTCCAACTATCGCTTAAGAAAAAGGTACGTTGATATGCGCCTGTTGGATTATTTGATGGTACGAAAGGTACATCAATTGGGAATGGAAAACCTTCGTCGGTGTACTGTAAGTTACCATGACCTTCCATTTGCCACATGTTTGGCACTTGGATTGTGGTCCAATCGTTCATCTCTTGGTTATAGAACTCTTCAGGAACGAGTAATGGATGAGTAAAGAAATTAAATGTCCACTGGCCACTTAGCAACATAAAATGCTGACTTAAATCACGCTGAAAGCGTTGTGCTTTATTTAATGCGTTGTAAGAGAAAAAATATGCACGAGGTGCCAGTCTATTTTCGCTAAGTAAGTTAATGTTTTCCCAGTTATTCACGATGCCTCCGAGACATGTTTTAATTATCTGGAGTCATTATTAAGTAAAGTTTTACTAAAAAAAATAGGTAAAACTTTTTAGTATTAACTTGGTCACATTCTGTTTTGAGGTTTGTGAGGTGGACTACAAAAAAATAAGCATAAGCGTTTATTTGAGTGATCTTGCTCGTATTTTAACCTGTCGTTAATATTCAAAACAAAAAAAATGACATCATTGATGTCATTTTTTTGTTTATTATCAATGTGTTATTTATTTTTTGGTGGTGCTACGTAAAATTAATTGGCTTGGTACAAATACTCGTAATGGAATTGTTCTACCATCGCGACTGCGCTCTAATAATAAATTTACCCCTTGAGAACCCATTAACTCTGAGTGAATTCTAAAGGTTGATAACGGTGGATAGGTAAACTTTGCGGTTGGTATATCATTGACGCTGATTAATGAAATATCGTCAGGAATATTGAGTCCACTTTCATGTATTGCACGTAATACCCCAATGGCAATCGAATCAGATGCAACAAATAACGCACTCGGATGATTGGTTGTAAGCATTTGTTTAGCTAATAAATAGCCCGATTGACTACTAAAATCACCGCGATAGATATCTTTATCTGAGACAACGCCTTTTAATTTTCCATATTCAGTAAAGGTTAACTCACGAATATCGTATTTATCGGGGTTATCTTGACCGCCAATAAACCCAATGCGTTGATAGCCTTGTTGAGTAAAATGATTAATTACTTCTTTGCTGAGTCGCTCCAAATCAATATCAATGCAATCAATATCAAGGTTGTGATCGGTGTAATCAACATAAACAGTATTATTTGATAGGGCACGTATTGCAATAAGATTGTCTTCACTGACTTGACCGATGATTAATATACCATCAATCGCTTTAGGGACTGCAGCAAGGTTACATTCGTAGATATTTGTCAGTTTAATACCCAATTTATCGCATTGAGTATCAATGCCATGGCGAATAGCGAGGTAGTATGGGTCATCAACTTCAACATCTTGTTTGTAATTATATAAAGCAAGGAAATGAAGTGTGTGTTTTTTCGCCGTTTTTCGAGATTGGCTGGTGGTGTATTCAAGTTGCTCTGCAATCTCAAATATTTTTCGTTTAGTTTCATCCTTTACGCTAAGGCTAGGATCATCGTTTAAAACACGGGAAACGGTTGCTAATGATACGCCCGCTTTGGTTGCGATTTGTTTTAATGTTGCCATCTTTCCTCCGGCAATCCCTGCAACCTAAGTAACGTTTGCTGTGTGTTTGAGGGATGTGTTGTTATATTTTATAGAATGATATTATCTATTTTTAGTAAAAAACTCGAATAAATCAGTACCTGTTTGACAAATTTTTATCATTTCGTTCATATTTATGGTAGCTGTGAGCGTAAATCTATTGCATCACATAACATAAATTAGCAATAAGGTTGATTTTATCCTGTGATGGTTTTCACGAATGATGCTTTTTGTGGAAACGTTTACATAACGTGTCGTTGATCACGGAAGTTAATTTAAAATCGCTTTAGACTTTTTAGCATTACAGAATCTAACAGCGAAATTATTATGTCTGAGTTTTTTGATCCGATTGACCATCCTCACCGTCGTTATAACCCACTAACAGGGCAGTGGGTATTAGTTTCTCCTCATCGTGCTAAGCGTCCGTGGCAAGGTGCTGATGAACAACCACAACCGGAATCAAATGTGGCTTATGATGATTCTTGTTTCTTATGCCCAACCAATACTCGTGTTTCGGGAGATAAAAACCCTGATTACACTGGCACTTATGTTTTCAGTAACGACCATGCTGCATTAACAGCAAATACACCGTCTGCGCCTGAAAATAGTAACCCTCTCTTTCGTTGCCAAAGTGCGCGTGGTTTAAGTCGCGTAATTTGTTTCTCGCCAAACCATAGCAAAACATTGCCGCAGCTTTCAGTGCCAGCGATCCGCAAAGTGGTTGATACCTGGAATGAGCAGATAGAAGAGCTAGGTAAAGATTACGTTTGGGTGCAAGCGTTTGAAAATAAAGGCTCAGTGATGGGATGTTCGCAACCACACCCTCATGGTCAAATTTGGGCTAATAGTTTTTTACCCAATGAAATTAGTCGTAAAGACACCTTATTACGTGAATATTACTCACAGCATGGGACTAATTTATTAGTAGATTATGTTAATAGTGAATTAGCGGATGGCTCACGTACTGTTGTGGAAACTGAGCATTGGTTGGCAGTGGTTCCTTATTGGGCTGCATGGCCGTTTGAAACTATGTTATTGCCTAAAGTTCATATTCGTCGAATGGATGAATTAACTGAAGCTCAGCGTGATGACTTAGCGTTAGCGATTAAAAAACTGACTAGCCGTTACGATAATTTATTTAAGTGTTCATTCCCTTATTCAATGGGCTGGCATTACGCACCTTTCTTTGAATCTGATCGTGATTTTAGTGAAACCTCAACCGAACACTGGCAGCTTCATGCACTGTTCTATCCACCATTATTACGTTCTGCTTCGGTGAAAAAATTCATGGTGGGCTATGAGATGTTGGCTGAGAGTCAACGTGATTTAACTGCAGAACAGGCGGCAGAAAAGTTGCGTGCAGTCAGTGATGTGCACTATTTAGATTAAGCACTAGCAGCGTTAATTAATAATATTGTTTCTTGATAATCTTTGGTAATAGTAGGTAAAAATAATGACAACAAATCGTACTCAACACCTTATTGATAATGTATCCGCTGTTTTTTCATCAGTATTAGGCTATAGCGCAAGTCATATTGTTCAAGCTCCTGGTCGTGTAAACCTTATTGGTGAGCATACTGACTATAATGATGGCTTTGTGCTTCCTTGTGCAATTGATTATCAAGCGATCGTTGCCGCAGCTCGTCGTAACGATAATATTGTGCGTGTGGTTGCGGTTGACTACGGTAATGAAGTTAATCAATTTGATATCACTCAACCACTTGAATTTGATCCACAGTGCATGTGGGTTAATTATGTTCGCGGTGTGATCAAGTGCTTATTAGATCGTGGTTATGTATTGGGTGGCGCAGATATTGTTATTAGTGGCAACGTACCACAAGGCGCAGGTTTAAGTTCATCAGCGGCACTTGAAGTGGTGATTGGACAAACGTTTAAGGCTTTATTTGAGCTAAGTATTAGTCAGCAAGAAATAGCGCTAAATGGCCAGCAAGCAGAAAACCAGTTTGTTGGTTGTAATTGCGGCATTATGGATCAGTTAATCTCTGCTGAAGGTGAGAAAAACCACGCTCTTCTTATTGATTGTCGCTCGCTAGAAACCAAGGCTGTTGCAATGCCTGAAGATATGGCAGTGGTGATTATTAATTCTAATAAGAAACGTGGTTTGGTTGATAGTGAGTACAATACCCGTCGTGCTCAATGTGAACAAGCGGCTGATTTCTTTGGTGTGCCTGCATTGCGTGATGTAACGCTAACCATGTTTACTGAGCGTGAAGCAGAATTAGCGCCAATGGTGGCAAAGCGTGCACGCCACGTTATTACTGAAAATGCGCGTACTGAACAAGCAGCGATTGCATTAGCGAATAGTGATATGACGTTAATGGCACAGTTGATGGCACAGTCGCATGCATCAATGCGGGATGATTTTGAAATTACCGTACCTGAAATTGATACTTTGGTTGAGATGGTTAAAGGCGTTATCGGTGATCATGGCGGTGTACGTATGACAGGTGGTGGTTTTGGTGGCTGTATTGTGGCTTTAGTACCACCAACATTTGTTGATGCGATTACCGCTGAAGTGAATGCTAAATACCATGCTGCAACAGGCTTACAAGCGACGATTTATGTATGTAAAGCTATGGTTGGCGCGGGTGTTATAAGTGAAAACATTATGGCTGTTGCATAATTTACAAGGTGATCGAATATGTTAGATAACTTACCTCAACATGCAATAGCGTTACATCAATCGATGACAACTGATATGGCCGCTGATGGGCTACCCGCCAAATTGATTACACTAGTTAACCAGCAGGGTATGTCAGTAACTTTGATGGATATTGGTGCTACATGGTTGAGTTGTTGTGTACCTATAACGGTTAATCAGCAACCAGCGCTTAGAGAGGTGTTGCTAGGGGTAAGTACTCTAAATAACTTTTATCAGCAGCAAGCTTATTTAGGAGCAACGGTTGGTCGTTATGCTAATCGTATTGCAGCGGGTCAATTTAGCCTAGATGGTCAAAATTACCAACTATCGACCAACCAAAATGGTAATTGCTTACATGGCGGTGACAATGGTTTTAATCACCGTCGTTGGCAAATGCAACAGTTGAATGCAACAGAAGTACAATTTAGTTTGGTTTCAGCAGACGGTGATATGGGGTTTCCTGGTAATTTACGTGTTGTTGTTACCTATACACTCTTGGAAACCAATGAACTAACCATCCGTTACAGTGCTGAAACAGATAAACCGACAGTGGTCAATTTAACCAACCATGGCTATTTTAATTTGCTTGGGGCTGATGGCGATAATGATTGTTTATCACATCAACTGACGATCAACGCTGATCATTATTTACCAACAGATCAATATGGGATCCCGTTAGGTAACTGGAATACGGTAGAGGCGACAAGTTTTGATTTCCGTCAGCCAAAAATGATTAATCAAGATTGGTTAGCTGATAACGATCAACAACAAGCGCATGGGTATGATCACTCATTTATACTAAGGTCAGATGTACGTCGAGCAACAACGGTTTGTGCAACCGTAACAGTGGCAGATGATTCATTAACAATGGATGTATTAACCACTAAACCGGCAATACAGTTGTATACTGGAAACTTTTTGGCAGGATGTCCAAATCGTGTTGGTGGTGAATACGCTAATTACAGTGGATTGGCATTGGAAACGCAGTTTTTACCTGATTCACCTAACCACCCTGAGTGGTATGATAATAATCCGGTATTGCGCCCTAATCAGCATTATCACCATTTAACCAGTTATCGATTCCGTTAGTGATTAATGGCCTCAAAAGTAATCGTTATTCCGCCCGCAGCCTAACTCGTTAACGCTGCGGGCGTTTTTATTGCAGTTAGTTATTATAAAAACCATTAAGTTGCTGAATAATTTCTTCGATACCATCGATATTATGCAGTCTTTTGACACTATCATCAGGTACTTCAAAAATGTGTTTGATCGCTTCAGCGCTGGCATTAGAGATACCATTAAGGCGATATTCTAAACGTTGATGAATTAACTTATCTGAGGTGGTGACATAGATCATGTCAATATCATCGATATGCTGACGAATATAGTCACGATGCTTTTTCTTGTATGCACCCTGAGTGATTACTAAACGTGGATAAATAGTGCGGTAATGGTTAATTTTATCAACAATACGACAGAAAAATTGATCGCGCATATCTTCTGTGAACGGTTGTTTAGCGGCAATTACCTGACGCATTTCATCGGTAAGATCGTCATCTGCATGATAAACAAACCACTCATTGTGCGCGCCTATCACATCTCCCACAAATGACTTGCCAGCACCCGATAGGCCAAACAAAAATAGCACCGATGGGGCAGAAGTTAGTTGAAGACGATGGCTCATTGAATGCTCACTGTAAATGACGGTTAGGTTATGGCAAATGCATTTAACATACAATTACTCGTTAGGGACGTTAATGTGCCAAATAATTGCAGCAGTTAACAGTTTAAAATTATAAAAAATACCGCTAGAGAATAAAAAATAGACATTAGGTGTGGTTTACCTGCATTAATGGCTATTGATAATCGGTTTTATGGTAAAACAGGGACTGAAATATCATCGCGAGTAAGAAAATAATGCAAACCATACTAATGATAATTAATGATGCCCCTTATGGATCTGAACGGCCATTTAATGCACTGCGTTTAGCTATCAAGCTTAACGAGCAAGAAGCACAACCAGTAGCAATGAAAATCTTTTTAATGTCTGATGCTGTCACTTGTGCTTTAGCAAAACAAGCACCCGTAGAAGGTTATGATATTCAACAAATGGTCGAAATCATATTAGCTCAAGGTGGCGAAGTTAAATTATGTAAAACTTGCTGCGCTGCACGTGGATTAACAACATTACCTTTAATTGAAGATGTTGTTATTGCTACATTGGATGATTTAGCAGAGTGGACACTAGCTGCTGATAAAGTGTTTACCTTCTAATGCGTATCATTAGACTGGGCTTTAAGTGACACTGTAACTCATAGGCCAGTCTAATAACATTTAATTAACGGGGTTCTGTTACTGATAATCGTTTCACTAACGTAGGTACAAACGTATGGGTAATCGTAGAATCAAGTGTTTCAATAGGTGTTAGTTGTTTGGCAGCTGTTGCTAATTGAAACGCCAGTCGAGTTGCTTGTTCCGCCATTATTTGAATTGGGTAACGTACAGTTGTCAGTTTCGGATGCAGATACTTCGCAATTAACCCATCATCAAACCCAATTAATGACATTTGATTAGGAACAGTAAGGCCATTTCCTTCAAGTACAGACAAACAGCCTGCCGCCATATAATCATTATAAGCAGCAATTGCAGTGACAGGAATCGCCTTCGCCAGCAGGTTTGTCATTGCAAGCTCACCACCATCTTCATCAGGTGAACCATACTCAATATAACTTTGCGGTGCTATTAAGTTATGAGCGTGTAATGCATCTAGATAGCCTTGTTTGCGTTGTGCAGTATCTTCAATATCATGGTTAGAGCAAATATAACCAATATGCTGGTGGCCGTTTTTAATCAATAGCTCAGTTGCTAAATATGATCCTCGATGGTTATCAAGGGCAATACAACGATCGGCAATTTCAGTAATAAAACGGTTAATAAGCACCATTCCGGGTACTTCTTTTGCAAAAGCAATCAATTCAGCATTGGATAAATTTTTGCTATGAATAATTAATGTATCACAACGATTATTAATCAACAGTTCAATCACTTCGCGCTCACTATCAGCATTATGATAACCATTACCAATTAATAAATGCTTGCCATGCTGGCGGGCGATATTGTCGATCGACTTGATCATTGCGCCAAAGAAAGGATCTGATACATCACCGACTAATACACCGATAGTGTTGGTCGATTGGCTGACTAAAGCACGAGCATTAGCATTAGGACGATAGCCAAGTGTTTGCATTGCTTGTGTTACCGCGGTAATGGCGGCTTCACTGGCTTTAGGCGATTTGTTGATCACCCTTGATACGGTTGCGACAGATACATCGGCGAGCTTCGCCACATCTTTGATTGTTGCCATAATCACCTCTATTACTGTTAGAGCTATTAAACTACGGTTGTGTAAATAACGCAATTTAACTGTGTGATATAGCTAACTAATTCGAAATGATATTCTTTGTAAATCAATATTTAATTGCTAATGTAAACGTTAACAATTTTGTGTGCTTATCGCTACTATTAACCATAAAGGAGAACCCATGGATACCATTTCATACGCAGACTTCGCTAAATTAGATATTCGTGTAGGTAAAATTATTGATGTTGTCCGTCATGAAAATGCCGATAAACTGTACATTGTTCAAATTGAAGTCGGTGAGACGAAACTTCAAACAGTGACCAGCTTAGTACCTTATTACACTGAAGAACAACTGCTAGGTAAGCAAGTGGTAGTGCTGTGTAATTTAGCCAAAGCTAAGATGCGTGGTAAAACCTCAGAGTGCATGTTGTTATGTGCTGAAACAGATGATGAATCTGAAAGTGTATTGTTAACCCCTGAGCGTTTAATGGCAACCGGCGTCAAGATTGTTTAATTACTTTTTAATAAGCTCAGCAGACAGTGGCGAGGGGGATTTTTTATTTTTACATATATAGAAAATTACTGATTCGTCACTATCTTTCCTTCTTCTTCTCAGGACAGCCATAACTTTGCATATAGAGTTTTTCATAGGACGAAAATTTCATAGGACAGCCATAACCTTGTACATCAACAATAAGTAACTACACTTAAGCTTCAAGTTGCTTATGGTGAAACTGATGACAATCTCAAGACGCAAATTGATCGAACCTCAAATTACGCCTTTTTATCATGTGATTAATCGCTGTGTACGGCGTGCGTATTTGTGTGGAGATGATCCGTATAACGGCAAAAATTATCATCATCGTCGTGGTTGGATAGTAAATAAAATCAAACAATTATCCACTGTGTTTTGTATCGATGTCTGCGCTTATGCGGTGATGAGTAACCATTATCATCTGGTACTGAAAATAGATACTGAGCAGCAACAGAAGTTAACGCCGAAAGCGGTAATATCACGTTGGTTGCAGTTGTTTAATGGTCATCCTATTGCTGTCGATTTCTTAAAAGAAGGGCAAGTAGGCGCAGAAAAACAGCAGGCGTTATCAAATTTAGTCACTGAATGGCAGCAACGATTAGGTAGTATTAGCTGGTTTATGCGCTGTCTTAATGAAGAAATTGCTCGCAAAGCCAATAAAGAAGACCAATGTAAAGGCGCATTTTGGGAAGGGAGGTTTAAGTCTCAAGCTTTATTGGATGAACAAGCGTTATTATCTTGTATGATGTACGTTGATTTAAATCCGATTCGGGCAGGTGTTACACCGTCATTAGAACAATCAGATTTTACCTCGATTCAGCAGCGCATTCGTGAATATAAGCAACTGAAAACTACCGCTAAACAATCATCATTAAATAAAGCGAATTTTCGATTATTACCTTTTTTGGGTGCTGAACATCAAGCGAAAACGGCCGGAATAAACTTTGCCTTTGCAGATTATCTCGAACTGATTGACTGGACAGGCCGTTGCATTCGCAATGATAAACAAGGGGTTATAACATCGAATCAACCCAAGATTTTACAACAATTAGGAATAACGCCGGACGCTTGGCTTGAGCATAGTGAACAATTTATGGAACGTTATGCCAATGTGAGCGGAAAATGGTCTCGAATGTGCACCTTTAAGCAATATGCTGGTGGGCATTGGTGTAAAGGGAAGTCAGCGAGTCATCAGTTACATCCCAATTAAATAGGACTTTTTATAATTAGAACAAAATACCGCAATAGCTGTAAGAATTGTGGGTGTTGGCGATCGCGAAATATGGGAGTCTGATTGGTTTAACCAAAAATATGAAAAATAAGCGGTAATTTTTACAGTAAAAGACTCTACTGTTGGTGGAATAGTTTATTTTCTCGGGTGATTTTTGAGAACGAAAACTTTTGGCTGTCCGAAAATAAGTCCAAAAATAAATATGGCTGTCCATCATAAAAAATAGGATCTGAATATCTCAGATCCTAATAAATTATTCGTTTGGCATTAATAAATAGTTTTTAAAAATGCTATTTAGAATAAATTTTTCAAAATGATGTTGTCTGCATAGCTCTGATAAGCACTTTCAAACATTTTCGCAATTTCATCAGGGAAAAGTAAGAAATCCCCTTTTGCTAGTGAGTTAATAATACCTTCTGAAACGGCATCGGCAGGGGCAAGATCACCAAAGCCAACACGATTACCCATATCTGTTGCAATTGGTCCTGGGTGAACGCTTAGTACTTGAATTCCCTTTGGTTCAAATGTGTCTTTTAAGCCTTGCGTAATTGAGTATGCTGCTGCTTTAGAGGCTGAATAGGTTGTTTCTTGAAGGACGTTCTTTAAAGATGCGATAGAGTTTAGTTGAACCAAGGCACCTTGGTTACGCTCAAGAGTGTCAGCAAAGGCGTTTGCAATACGAACCAAGCCAAAAACATTTACATCCATTTCTTTAGCTAAAGATTCTAATATATTATCGGCTAAAGGAGTTGTCGACAACATAATACCGGCATTATTGATCACCAGATCGACATCTTTTGCATTTGCCGCAGCTTTATTAACTGACTCAGTACTAGAAACATCAGTTTGAATAGTGACAACTTTATCACCATATTGTTGTTCTAATTCTTTGGTTGAGTCAATATTACGTACTGCTAAATATATTTTTTTAGCGCCATGTTTAAATAATGACTCAACAATGGATTTACCGATGCCACGGTTAGCGCCTGTAACGAATGCAACTTTGTCTTTGATAATAAAGTTCATAATAGATTCCATAATAGTTTTATTTATTGGATTGTTTTAATAACTAATTGTTTTGATAATTGTTATTGTGAGAGGTTAGATACGTATTAGTTAGTTTTATTTTCAGCAACTAACTCTAATAAAATTTGTTTAAATGTTGCTTGAGGCTGCGCGCCAGAAACAGCACTAGAGCGATTAAATACAACGGTTGGTACAGCAGTGATGCCCATCTTTTGCCATTCTAATTGGCGAGATTTGATGCGTTGTCGTAGATGGTCATCTGCTAAAGCTATACGTGCTTGTTGTGGTTCAATACCAACAGCTTTTGCTTCATTAATTAGAACATCACTATCAGATATATCTTTATGCTCAGTGAAATAGGCGCTAAATAAGCGCATTTTTAACGCTGTTTGTTTACCAAGATCATGTGCTAATTCAAGCAGGATATGCGCATTTAATGTATTGACCATTTTCATGCCATCAAAATAATCAAAATTAAAACCATAAAGTTCACCGCGCTGAGTTAGCTCTGTACGTGCTCGATCACTGTCTTTGCGAGATGTACCATATTTACGTGCCATATGAGCTCGAAGATCTTCTCCCTCAATAGCCATATTTGGATTGAGTTCAAACGGTTGCCATTCGATTTCGACTTTATCTTGTAGATTTAATTCTCTGATAGCAGCGTCCAGATGACGATAGCCAATAACGCACCAAGGGCATACTACGTCAGAAATGATGTCGAGTTTAATTTTCTTATTCATTGCAAACATATCTTCCTAATTAAACGAAATAAAGCGATTTAAACGTATGCAGAGTGGTTCTTGTGTACTTCGATGAATTTACTATACCTATAATGTATCGATCGTTCAAGTAAATATTGTATCGATCGTTCAAGTTTAATGAGAAGAGTGAAAATCTAACCGAGAATTAAGATAGTATTGCTGCTAAATGAGTGAAGAGCCTTTACCATTGGCAATAATTAAAAGTATTATTGAGCAATCGTTCCAATGAGCAAGTTATTACCTATGGCCAAGAAAGCACTATATGTTCGAGAGGATGTCATTAATAAAGCGACTAAGTTGTATTGGGAAAAAGGATTTCATGCGACTTCTGTACGTAATTTACAAGATGAAATAGATCTGCGATCTGGCAGTTTCTACGCAGCATTTGGTAGTAAAGACGGTCTTTTTACTGAAGTGCTACAAAATTACACCAATATAACACTGGCTATGATTGATAAATGTCGTAGGGAAAATGACTCACCAATAGCAAGTTTGAAAGCGTTTGTTGAGTTGCAAGTGATTGATTCTATTGATAACTCACCCAATAGTATGTGCATGTTAACTAAAACATTGAGTGAGTTAACAAGTGAACAACAATCATTGATTGATATTACAAAAGCTCATCTTAGAGAGTTAACCGATAAGTTTGTTATTCTAATCGAAGAGGCTCAACATCATGGTGAAGTGGAAAAAAGCAAAAATGCGCAAGATCTTGCCGATTTTATTATGGTTCAAATTGCAGGGTTGCGTACCTTTGCTAAATTAAATACTGATAAGAGTAAGCTTGGTGAAATGATCGATCAGTTATTTTTAAATTATCCATTTAAGAATAACTAAAAATAATCATCATTATGAGTTCTATCGTTTCTCAAACAATTTTACTAAATAATGGTATTGATCACAGAACGATACATTAGCGATTAAAACCTAATTTAGTGAACTAATATTAGCGATGTTAAGCAGTTATGACATTTATTGTGTGTTAACGTCAAAAATAATAATAGCATTTTAGTTAGGAGTAACAACATGCCGCATTGTATCGTTGAATATGCGAAGGATTTAGAAACTCAAATTGATTTAAATGAGTTAATGACAACCACACATTTTTCTATTTTTAGCTCAGGCATTTTTGAAGAAGAAGACATTAAAACTCGACTGGTTCCGTATGAGATTTATCGTACAGGTATAACAGAGAAGCCTTTTGTGCATGTGACGTTAAGAATCTTACCAGGTCGCAGCGAACAACAAAAAGATATGCTTTCAGAAGTCTTATTGCACCATATTGCTGCTATGTTTAATTCTGATATTGCAATTAGTGTTGAGATAGAAGATATCAATCAGCAATCTTATCGTAAATACGTCGTGTAAATTTGCATATTTTCATTTTCTGCAATTAAACTTGCAATGAACGCTGTTTTTATGTTGTTATAAACATGTCTACTATAAATAGGAAAAGTTATGAATAAGAAACTTCTGGTGGTTGCTTTGGGTTCATTAGCATTAGTAGCGTGTAGTGCACAAGATGTTAAAACGACGCAAGAGGCAAGTATGCAAACAGGGTGTGATTATACTCAAGCTATTCCTGGTGGTTGGCAGCAAGGCGAAATTACGCCTGAAGTGACGGCTGCTGCTCAAGCTGCGGTAAAAGATATTGCTGGTGATCATCAGTTAAAAAATGTCTTACATGTTACTCAACAAGTTGTGGCTGGTATGAATTATAACGTGACATTTTCGATTGAAAATAATGACGTTTATACTGCCAAAGTCTTCCACAGTTTAAAAAATGTTTATACTGTTGAACATGTTGATAAAACCAATGGCGTCGTTTCAAATTGTGACGTAAAAAATTAATCGGTCACGCTTGGTTGTTATTTGATTGAGTGAAAAATAGCCGTTGTTATTGAGAAACTATCAATAATAGCGGCTATTTTTTTATATCAATTTTAAGGAGGTTTAAATGGTAATAGTAATACGAATATAAAATTCAAACCGTGCATGAGATTATAATAAAAAAACAGCTTAAAACATGATTACAGCTCGTTTGTGTGGGCTTTTAAATGAAGTTAAAAAAACAATAAACACATTGATATTTTTGCTGGTAATTGAGGGTTTATTGTTATTAATATAGAGCTAAGGTTTACTATTTATATAGAGCAATGATTGATGCATGTGACAAAAAAACAATTTGATGGTGAGGTATTTACGCATCAAGATTTAGCAGAAGCAACCTTTGAACAGTGTCAGTTTTACCGCTGTGATTTTTCTCGTACCAATTTAACCGATGTGTGTTTTATTGATTGTAGCTTTATTGAAGCAGGGGAAACAGAAGGCTGTAGTTTTGCCTATGCAAAGTTAAAAGATGCTAGTTTTAAAGGTTGTAATCTCGCGATGTCTAATTTTAGAAATGCGCAATGTTTTGGTATTGAATTACGCCAATGTAATCTTAAAGGTGCAGATTTTCACTATGCCTCGTTTGCTAATTATATAACCCAAAGTAGTTTTTTTTGTTCGGCATATATATCAGGGTGTGATTTAAGTTATGCTAATTTAGAAAGTGTAATGCTTGAAAAGTGTGAGTTATTTGAAAACCGTTGGCGGGGAGCTAATTTAATTGGTGTGTCATTTAAAGGTTCTGATTTAAGTCGGGGAGAATTCTCAAGCGAACAGTGGCAACAAGCAATATTTCAAGATACTAATTTATGTCATGTTGATTTAGATGAGGTTGATGTTCGTCGTGTTTCTTTAACGGGGGCTCAAATTAGCGATTGGCAACAAGAACAACTGCTAAGTAATTTAGGGATCATTGTTTTATAATTGTAGATTGCAAATGCCACAGGTGTGCAAAACAAACCTGTGGCTCATAATTGATTAAATTTTACCATTCACCAACATTAGGCTGTGAAATCCACGGTTCAGCAGGGGATAATGGCTCCCCTTTTTGCAGTAATTCAATTGAAATACCATCAGGTGAACGAACAAATGCCATGTGACCATCGCGTGGTGGGCGATTAATCGTCACACCGTTATTTTGTAGCTGTTGGCATAATTGATAAATATCATCAACGCGAAATGCAAGGTGCCCAAAGTTACGTCCACCGCTATAAGCTTCAGGATCCCAATTATAGGTTAATTCTAACAGTGGCGATTGAGTCTGGGCTGCCGCTTCTACTTGAGATGGCGCGGCTAAAAAAACCAGAGTGAAACGTCCACGTTCGCTTTCTTTTCGGTGCGTTTCAATGAGCCCTAATTGTTGGCAGTAAAAGTCCAGTGAGGCATTCAAATCACTGACACGTACCATTGTGTGTAAATATTCCATTGCTTATCTCCTGATCAAAAAAATCCCCGCGGTTTCGTGCTATAGAATAAATCAAATAAGCACAAAAACGAACGGGGATTATTCTTTATAACGGTTGCTTTTAATTCACAGCCGCGACTAATTGTTGTTTTTTATCTTGGCGAACGTGGTAAATGCAGCAACCAACGAACCATACTGAACTTACAGCGATACCAATCACAGTAGAGCCTGAAAGACCCATTGCTAAGTAGCCAAGGAAAGCACCAAAGGCAACAGTTAAAGCATACGGTAACTGAGTCATTACGTGATCCATATGGTGACTACCTGCACCCGTTGCTGACAAAATACTGGTACTTGAGATTGGTGAACTGTGATCGCCAAAGACTGAACCTGCTAATACCGCTGATAACATTGGCATTAATAAGTTAACGTCACTAGCGATTGCCATGTCACCCGCGAGTGGCAACATGATACCAAATGTACCCCAGCTAGTGCCGGTCGCAAAAGACATACCACATGATAGTAAAAATACTAACGCAGGAAGCAGTGCAACAGGTAGACCATACTTTGTTAATGATGCTAAGTATTGGCCTGTTTCCATATCGCTAACAACAGTACCAATTGTCCATGCAAATAATAGAATAATAATTGCTGGCATCATTGCTTGAACACCTTGAGGTGCAGCAGTTAACCATGTTTTTAGTGGTAGCTTTAAGCGCAGTGCTAATACAATAGATACTGCCAAACTACATAACGCGGCATACACTAATGATGAGCCGACATCAGTATGTTCGATTGAACCAATTAAGCTGAATGCTTGACCTTTAGCGGCTAACACATCAGCACCACTGATGATCATAAACACAATACTAGAAACTGTTAGTGTCAGAATTGGTAGTACCATATCAATCATGGTGCCATTACCTTCACCTTCAGTGGTGATTTCTAATCCTTTGGGATGACCTTTAGCTTCATCCCACAGTTGACCTTTACGCGCACGTTGTTCGTGTTTACGCATTGGACCAATATCTAGTTGGAATGTGATCACTACCAGCACCATCAATAAAGTAAATACAGCATATAGATTCATTGGAATCATCTGCACAAACAAAGAAATAGGGCTTGTTTCTGTAATGTCATTGGTCACTAAAATGCCACCAAGGATAGCAATAATATATGCGCCCCATGATGAAATTGGCGTGATGACACACACTGGTGCTGCAGTTGAATCTAGCAGGTAAGCCAGTTTTGCTCGTGAAATTTGAAAACGGTCGGTAACGGGACGACAAATAGGACCAACAGATAAACTGTGGAAGAAGTCATCAATGAAAAAAGCAAATACCATCATACCAGTTAGGATATTAGCACTGCGGCGATCTTTACAACGACGCACACCCCATTCAGCAAATGCTTTAGTTGCACCTGTTGCGGTCATTAAGCTAATCAAACCACCTAGTAATAACATAAACAATAACATGTTAACGTTACTGGTGTTGATAGCGCCATCAGCCCAAACTAAGCCAAGAATTTGATGTAACAGATATTGTAGTGCTGCGAGTGGGTTGTAATTATTTAGAAGGATTGATCCTGCAATAATGCCCGCGCCAAGCGATAACAATACGCGACGGGTAGTAATTGCAAGAATAACTGCCAGTAGTGCGGGTACCACTGATAGTAATGAATCAGAATATTGGATTAAATTCATGGATCTCTTAAACACCTATAATAAGGTGGAGATCTACCGAAAGGATAGAGAAACAGATTTCTTGAGAAATAATACTTCTTATCCCTTAGGGTAGCGCTCCATAGACAACATAACTATGGCAGTTCTGCACTTATTCAATACAGAACCAGCGACTATTGATGACTCAATAATCACTTCGGCGCTGACTCCTTTCCTCGATTTTCATAGGGGATCTCCCTCCAACCGAATACTCTTAGGCAGCGCGCCTCTACTCAAAGGATTAAGATTTGACTATACCTAGAAATTTCCTACAAGCAATAAAAAATAACGCTTAATTGTGTAATAGGCGTAAAATGCAGCATTTCAACGAACTGATTTTAGTTTCAATCAGTTAGCGAGGGTTTATTTCGTTATTGTTGCATATTATTTCATTATTCTGGAACATTAATCATAGGTTGAGTCAGATTATGGATATTACCTGCAAATCCTGCTTTAGTAAGATCCTTACGAATTGTAGTAACTTGATTTTCTGTAACGGGAATCTCTCTGCCGCCCAATTTTTGACGTACAAAGGTAATTAATTGTGCTAAATCAGCATCACTTAACACCGTATTGAAACTATTCATAGGCATAAAATCTATTTCTTGCTCTAAATAATTTGGTGTAAGGCCTCGAATAGTGACAGCAATGGTGTCATAAGGGTCTTTATGCATAATAATACCGTTATTAAGCAGAGTAGGCGCTATGCCTTCACGACCTTTACCGTCAGCACCATGGCAGGCACCACATGTTTGAATATACAGCCCATAAAGCTGTTGTTCTTGTTGGTGAGTATCTGTTGGTGACGTGGTTGCCAAATTACGTAAATCTGGGTTTTGAATATTTACTTGAGCTGGAATTAAATCACCAAAACCAGGAGGGTTGAGCTGGCCAACTGATTTATCCAGCACGTTATATTTATCGCCAGTAATAAGATATTCAGCAATAGCACTGACATCATCACGGGTTAAATAGCGGGTACTATTTTTGACAACCTCAGCCATGCCACCAAATGCGGTGCCTTTTTCTGAATGGCCTGTTTTTAGAAAATCGGTAAGAGAAGCAATTGTCCAACGATCTTGATAAAGCTCTGTCGCGGTAATATCAGGTGCCATCCAGCCATCAATTAAATTACCTTGAAACAGTTTATCGGCAATTAAAGCTTGGGCGATATTTCGTGGAGTATGACATTCTGAACAGTGACCTAAGCCCATGGTTAAATATTTACCGCGGCGCCAAGATGGGGTGCTATCGGCAGGGTATTCAAGTGGATCAGTATTGAGAAAGGCGATATTCCAACCCAATAGACCTAACCGAATATTACTAGGAAACATCATCTGATTATCACGATTACGAGTATTAACGTAACTAAGTGATTGCATGTATGCCCATAATGCTTGAGTGTCTGCATCTGTCACATATTGATAAGAAGAATAGGGCATTGCTGGATAAAGATAACCATGTTTTCCCTTACCTTTATGGAGTGCGTCATAGAACTCGTTATAGGTGTAATCACCAATACCAAATTCAGGGTGAGACGATATATTGGTTGAATACATGGTGCCAAATGGAGTCACAAAACCTAATCCGCCACCAAATAACTCTCCACCTTCACCAGTGTGGCAAGCGACACAGTCACCCGCGTAAGCTAAATATTGGCCTTTGGTAATTAATGCTTGGTCTAATTGAGCCACTTTATCTGTTTGAATGGTGTTTTGATGGCGAATATAAGCACCAAGCGCTTGAATCTCAGCTGCAGAAAGTTGGTTAGCAAACGCTGGCATAACGTTATTTAAACCGTTGTTAATCGTGTTAATAATACCTTCAATACTGCCATCGTGGAGCCAGATATTATCGGTTAGGTTAGGTGCACCGATTAATTGATTTCCTTGTGCATTACTACCATGACAACTGGTGCAATTTTTAGTAAAGACGGTTTTACCTTGTTGTAATGTAAAGGCGGGGGCCGAAATGATGCGATCTGCTTGTAAAGAAGCAATATAGGTAGCGACATGCTTAATGTCTTCGGCTGATAAAATAGTTTTCCAACCAGCCATAACGCCATTTCGGCCTTTAGTGATTGAATGATGAATATCTTTATCAGTACCACCATAAAGCCATACATCATCAGAAAGATTGGGAAAGTGTGTTTGACCTTCAGCTTCACTTAAATGACAAGCGGCACAATGGGTTTGAAACAATGCGTCACCAGCATTGACTATCGTTGTATCTTGACTAAGTTGTAGGTATGAACCGCCGCCATTCATCTTTGCTTGGCTAATTTGTTTTGTTAAGTCTGTAGGGTGAGGTTGAGTGGCTTCGCTGGTTGATTTCCAACCCATAAGGCCTTGCCAATTACCGAGACCTGGGTAAAGCACGAAAAAGCATGCTGATAAGACAAATGCGATAAAATAACAAAATAATAATAGCTTAGGCACTGCTGCATCATTTTCTTTAATATTATCAAAGCTATCAACAGTTTTATTCTGATCTGCGGTGTGATTTTTTCGCCAATAATAGACCACCACAATGATCATAAAAATCAGAAAGAGTAAGGTTAACACAATAACCCAGTTGCTCCAGAAAGTGTTCATTGCTGTACTCCCTGATCTTGTCCCAAACTTTGTAAGTAGGCTATTAGTGCTTCGGCTTTGGTACTACCTTTAACTGCTAGACGTGCTTGTTGTATTTCGCGGTCGTTATACGGTACACCAAGCATACGTAATGCTTTGAGTTTGGCTTCTGTATCTTCGCCATCCAGTACTTGCTCAAATAACCATGGATAAGCTGGCATAATGGAAGTAGGTACAACATGGCGAGGGTTATTTAGGTGGATTGCATGCCACTCATCAGAATATTTACGCCCAAGGTTTGTGAGATCGGGGCCAGTACGTTTAGAACCCCATAAGTTTGGGAACTCATAAATATCATCACTTTCTCGACTATAGCGGCCATAGCGTTTTATTTCGGCATCTAAAGGGCGAACCATCATGGTATGGCAAGTATGGCAGCCTTCACTAATATAAATATCGCGACCTTCTACTTCGAGTGCAGTGAGCGGTTTTGCACTTGATTTTGCAATTAATGTATTTTGATAAAAAAAAGCAGGCAGTACCCAAACCAGAAAAGAAAAGCTGGCCACAATAACGGTAGAAATTATTAAAATAAATACCGATTGTGTGAAATCTTTATTTAGCATGATCATTGACCTCTTCGGTTGAGGACGCCGTCGCTAAGGGTTGTTTAAGGGTGCGGTAAAGGTTATATATCATTAATAATAAACCCAGCACAAAACTAACACCGCCAATGAAACGGGCGAGCATCCACGGTGAAGAAAAATTCATCGCATCAACAAAGCTATAAGTTAAGCTGCCATTAGGCTGTTGTTGTAACCACATGTAACCTTGACCAATCCCTGCAATCCACAGTGCAACTGCATAAATGAGTATGCCAATATGTGCTAACCAAAAATGCCATTTAACCAAGCGATTTGACCATAATTGCTGGTGGCCCCACAGCCGTGGAATAAAGTAATAAAATACCGCAATAGCTGACATACCAACCCAGCCGAGAGCCGCTGAATGTACATGACCAATGATCCAATCAGTGTTGTGAGCAATCATGTTAAACCATCGAATCGCCAGTAATGGGCCTTCAAACGTTGCTAAAGCGTAGTAAACGATAGCCGAGAAAAAGAACCACATAATGTAATCATGTTTAAGTTTGGGTTTATTGTTGAGCAAAGTCATGATGCTATTAAATGCGCCACCCCATGATGGTAACCATAAAATCAGCGACATAACGATTCCAAGGTTTTGTAACCAGTCAGGTACTGATGAATAAATGAGGTGGTGTGTTCCTGCCCAAGTATAAAATCCGACTAAGCCCCAAAAATGAATTACAGATAAGCGGTAAGAATAAATAGGGCGTTCCGATATTTTGGGAATGAAGTAGTAGTTCATTCCAATAATACCGGCAGTAAGGAGAAAGCCGACGGCATTATGTCCCCACCACCATTGGACTATGGCATCTTCAGCACCAGAGTAAATAGAGTATGATTTCCAAAAAGTAACCGGTAACTCAAGATTATTGACAATAAAAATCATCGCAATCACGATAATAAAAGCACCGTAAAACCAGTTAGCAACAAAAATATGGGACACGGTTCTTTTTGCGATAGTTCCAAAAAATAAAATGGCGTATAGAACCCAAATAACCGCAATTAAAATATCAATTGGCCATTCAAGTTCGGCATATTCTTTTGAGGTTGTAAAACCCAGTGGAAGAGTGATCACTGCCAGAATTAAGACTAGCTGCCAGCCATAGTAAACAAACCAAGATAAGCTGCGATTAAATAGGGGAACTTTACAGGTACGTTGAACAATATAAAGCGAAGTACCCATAAGAATATTGACTACAAAGCCAAAAATAACCCCATTAGTGTGTAATGGACGTAAGCGACCAAATTGAAAATACTCTGAGTTTAAATTGAGTGCGGGCCAATATAGCTGTCCGGCCAGTATGACACCAATCGTCATGGCGATCAGTCCCCAAATAACACTGGTAACCATGAAGTATTTAACAACTTTATAATTGTATTGAATATCCATTCCAAAAACCTTTGACTATGTTATTGGTCAAAAAATGATATTGAGTCATTAATCACAGATATTTATCTCAGCAAGGAAGCTGATAATTAGTCATCATTTTTTAAAGGTGTCGATGTTACTTGATTAAAATAAAATGCAATATCCTGCATGTCTTTCTCGCTCAGAGCATCAGCTTGAGCATGCATGAGAATAGCAAGACCACCATTACGTTGACGTAATTTATAGGCTTTAAGTGCCGCAACAAAATAAGCCTGCTTTTGCCCTTGTAAATTGGGATAAGTATTGATTATGGAAATACCGTCAGCGCCATGACATGTCATACAAATAACAGACTTCTCTTTTCCTTGTGAAAATTGGGTTTCAGTAGCCGTTTCTGTTGCCACTGTTGTTATTGAAAAGAGTAAGGCGTAGAGCGAAATTAGTAATCTAACCAAAAATTTTATTGTCATTGTTATACTCAGCCTGATAATAATGGTTATTGCCGTAATGGTAATGTGTGTAAAAAACACTCTTTAAAGATAGAATAGGCATTGCTTTTTTGGAATATAAGATTGATAAAATATCGCTTAGGTAGTGTTTAAAGGCTAATGTTAGGGCTGTATTTAAATGTTTTTTAATAAAAAAACGAAACATAGTCGTGATTTAAAGGTTTTGTTTTTAATTGTGAATATAAAAAGAGTGAATATGAATGCATGCAAATGATAATAGTTTTCGTTACTATTACTTTAATTATTTAGTGTTCATAATAAGAGTTACTTACTTTATGTTTCAATGTCGACCTGCGATATGGATGTCCATTTACCAGTTTACGTTTTTCTTTGCTTATGGAGTGTATTTACCTTTTAGAGGCTTATGGTTAGAAAAGTTAGGAATAACAGATGCCGATATTGGTATGTTGGTTGGGTTAGGGTTAGCTTCTCGTTGTATTATCAATTTTACTCTCACACCACTTTGCCATAAGGTTGAACATTTAATTCCAGCACTGCGCTTGTCAATGTTTCTTGGCGTTCTAGGATTTATTTCTTTTATTTATATTGGAGAGTTAAAAGCCAGTTTTTGGGTGTTAGCTATTTTAATTATTATGTTTAATTTAGCGATTGGACCTGCGGTTGCTATATCGGATGCAATATCAAACCATTATGCAGCTGATAAGCAATTAGATTATGGCTATACCCGTTTATGGGGAGCCGTTGCTTTAACTGTTGCTTCTGCTTCAATGGGATTAATAACTAAACACTGGGGTATTACTGCTGTACCTATTTTAGGTGCGTTGGGGTTATTTATTACTTTTTTAGGCACAATGATTAAACCTACAGTGCCGATGAAATGTAATCATAAAAAAACAGATAAGATTAATATTATTAAAGTGCTATGTGATAAAAAAACATTAATCTTTATTTTAGTCGCTTCATTACTTGAAGGTAGCCATGGTGGTTATTATTTCTTTAGTGCTATTTATTGGAAGGATGCAGGATACAGCACTGAAGTGATCGGTTATTTATGGAGTTTATCTACAATTTCGGTCATAGTTTTCTATTTCATTAGCCGTAAAGCATTTTCTAATTGGCAGGTTAAATCATTATTTAAATTAGCTGCTGTTACTGTTGTTATTCGTTGGGCATTAATGGCGTATTCAACTGAATTACCAGTGCTAATTGTTTGTCAGATTCTACATGGTATTACTTTTTCCGGCACAATTTTATCATCAGTACGCTATGTTGAAGAAAACAAAAAGCATAACTATATGGGGTTACAAGCACTTTACCATGCTATTCCTGCAGGATTTGCGTTGGCATTAGTGTCTGCTGCTTGTGGTTGGATTTATCATCATAGTGATATTAATGTGTTTTGGTTTATGGCAGCGATGGGTGTACCGTGTTTATTCTTGAGTGTTATAGGTGATGGCGATGATGATAAAGATAAACAGAGAACCTATGGTCAAACAGTGCGGTTTAGTCCAGAAGAACAAAATTCAATATAATTGATTAGTAACTATTTGCTCTTTTTACAATAGTTAATAAATCGATATTTAATAATGCCTCTTATATTTTTTTCTATCTAGTTGAAAAGTATAAGAGGCTTTTTGACGTAATATTTATGGGAAATAGTTATAAAATGGACGCTTTATTATAACAAGTTAACAAATATTTAATTATTAGGTGGCATTTGCAATCATAATCTAATATTTTAGCGGGAGTTATAAAATAATAAGGATGTTTGCTATGAATTTCTTCTTTCGCGCCAAGAAAGCTGAAAAAGGAACAACAGCATCACAGGCAAAGCAACGACTTGTTAGTGAGATCTCTCGCCATAGAAGTACGCGTCATTTACAATTAATGAAAGATGAGCTTGCATCGCTATTATCACAATTTACGCATATTAAAGAAAATAGAATTGATTTAGTAAAAAATACCAAATCACAAATGGTGTTAAAAATTAATGCTAAATTAAGCCATTAATTATGTCGTGTTTTACAGTGCCAAGCTATTAAAAAGCCGACATTATGTCGGCTTTTTAATAGGTTAAAATAGCAAAATAGTGGTGTTAGCGTGCCGCTTCAAAGGCTAAAGCTTTTTTCTCAAATACGCGGAAAATTAAAGTAAGTACGCCATTAACAGCGAGGTAAAATGCACCGGCAACCGCAAAAACAGTCAACGTGTCATAAGTTTGCGCATTAATTCTTTGGGCATAACCCATAATATCCATAATGGTGATAGTACTTGCGAGTGATGTGCCTTTAAATACTAAAATAACTTCATTTGAATAGGCCGGAACAGCGCGACGAATAGCAAAAGGCAATAATACACCGAGAGTTGCTTTGGTATTCATACCTAATGCTCGACAAGCATGCCATTGACCTTTGGGTATGGCATCAAACGCGCCTTTAAATAACTGTGTGCTATAAGCTGCTGTATTTAAAGCTAATGCGAGCATGGCACAAAACCATGGTTGACTTAACCAATCCCATAAGAAACTTTGACGAATAACCTCAAATTGCCCAGGCCCATAATAGACTAAGAAGATTTGCACTAATAAAGGTGTACCTGTGAACAGAGTAATAATACCGCGACTGATCCAATGAATAATGGGCGTACGTAATATTAAGCTTGCTGTCATTAGTAAGGCTAAGCTACAGCCAACAAATAAAGAGGCGGCAGTTAATTCAAGGCTAGTAATTAACCCTTGCACCATAAGCCAAAAGTTTTGTTCATTCATGCGGTTGCTCCTTGGCTTTTATTTTTGATTACATTAGAGCCATCTTGCTCGCTGAATTTGTTTTCGATTATTTTAATGACGCGTTGAGTAATTAAAGTAATGATTAAATACACCGCAGCAGCGGTGGCATACCATGTGAAACTTTCATGCGTTGCAGCTGATGCTAACTGGGCCTGTTTGAGTAAATCTGTTACACCAATTAACGAAACTAACGCAGTATCTTTTAATAATACTAACCATTGATTGGTTAACCCAGGTAAAGCGTGACGTACAGCTTGCGGTAAAATAATACTGAAAAAAGTACGCTGTTTACTTATACCTAGTGCATTTGCTGCTTCTTGCTGACCTTTAGGGACGGCTTTTAATGCTCCCCGTATTGTTTGGGCTGCATATGATGCAAAAATAAGAGATAACGCAATCACACCAGATAAAAACGGGCTAATTTCAATAAATTCGCCAGTAATGTAAAAAATAATTTGGCCCGAACCAAAAAAGATAAAAAGTACTACTAATAGTTCAGGCAGACCACGGAGGATAGTCACGATAAATGTTGTTGGCCAAGAAATAACACGATAACGTGACATCTCGCCGCCTGCAAATAACATCGCTAAAACTAACCCTACTGCTAAACTGACAAAAGCGAGCTGGATTGTCATCCAGCTAGCTTCTAGCAGGGATTGTGAATATCCCGTTAATATCATAACTTACTTACCAAAATACTGTTCAAAGATTGCTTGGTATTGACCATTTGCTTTAATGGCTGCCAAAGCTTTATTTAATTGTTCAACTAATGCTTTATTGTCTTTATTAACGGCGATACCAAAGCCATTTCCAAAATATTTTGCATTAGTAACAGGTTTGCCGACATAAGACAGTTTGTCGCCATTGCCTTTTTTGAACCACTCTGCGACAACTGCTGTATCACCAAACACAGCATCAATACGACCATTTTGCATATCGATAAATGCATCTTGATAGCTGGTATATGGTACTGCTGTTACTGCTGGCATTTGATCGGTGATATAGCTTTGGTGAGTGGAACCATTTTGAACGCCAACTCGCTTGCCTTTAAGTGCTGCTTGATCAACAACATGATCTTTTAATGATACAAACGCAGCGGCATTGTCATAATAGGTATTACTAAAACTGACTTGTTGTTGACGGGCCGCTGTAATATCCATCGCTGAAATCGCAGCATCATAACGCTTGAATTTAAGTGCCGGAATTAAGCTATCAAATGCTTGATTATGGAATGTACAGTTGGCTTTCATTTCAGTACATAATGCTTTTGCAATATCAATATCAAAGCCTTGAATTTGATTGTTAGCATCCATGTATTCAAATGGTGCGTAAGTTGCCTCAGTGGCAAATTTAATATCTTGTGCAATTGCGTGACTTGATGCTAGACCAATCATTGCGGCTAATAGAATTTTATTCATCGCTATACTCCATGCGGTTTATTACGTAGTTCTATCTACGCGGCTTTAAAAAGGATACCTATTAGTGGTTAAGGTATTCTGCAAATTGGGGTGTTTTTGGGGTAGTGAAAGAAGCATGGCTACCATGTTCAACAATACGACCGTTTTCCATGTATAAAATATGACTTGCAATTTTTTTTGCAAAATCGACTTCATGGGTAACAACAACTTGTGTTATTCCAGTACCACTGAGATCTTTGATGATCGTAACGATTTGGCTAGTGATCTCAGGATCAAGTGCTGCCGTTGGTTCATCAAATAACAATACGTCGGGTTTCATCATCAATGCGCGAGCAATCGCAACCCGTTGTTGTTGTCCACCTGAAAGCTGTAGTGGCCATGCCTCAGCTTTATCTGCGAGCTGTAATTGCGTCAAAATATCGAGTGCTTGTTGTTTGGCGATTGTTTTAGCAATGCCTAATACTTTGATTGGCGCTTCAATAAGATTCTCAATGACGGTTTTATGCGGCCAAAGATTATATTGTTGAAACACCATGCCAACTTTACGTCTTAACGCTAAGCCTTTTTGTTCAGCAATAGGTTTAGAAAAATCAAACATATTGTCAGCAATCGTTAGTTCACCGTCAGTGGCATTTTCAAGCAGGTTTAATACGCGTAGGAGCGAGCTTTTACCTGCGCCACTTGGGCCTAATAAAACAAGGGTGTCGCCAGTACTACAAGTAAAGCTGACATCATGCAGTACTTGGTTGTGGCCATAAAATTTATTGATATTACTTACTTGAATACTCATGCTCTAATACTGCATTAATCATCACTTAATTTATATACTACTCACCACGATATCTTATGCAAGAGAAATGTATAAAAAAAGCAACATGTTGCAAATTTGTTTATTTTATAGTGCTTTGGCAAGTTATTCTACTGGATATTAGTCTTGCTAGTAACAAACATTAAACATTAAGGTGGGGTAGATACTAGAAGGAATAAAACGCGTTAAAATCACATATATTGTGATTTTTATAAAATGATTATTTAGTCATTCGTTAGTAATTTGGTATGTAAGTGGATTAATGGTTGGATGCTGGTATCGTTGTTTAGGTAAAAAAGATAATTTATTGAATAGTGGATATATATTAAACAGGAGATCTTTGAGAATGGTTGAGCAAAAAAAAGCAGCCATAGAGGCTGCTTCTGAAATGATTAAGGTGTAGGTAATTAAGCGGTTGCGGTTACAGATTGCTGGTGGCGTGATTGCGCAACCAAAATGAAACCGAAAATCGCAATGAAACCTGTGATAAACATAGCTACTGTTACCGTGAATAAACCGTAGCCAGCAAAAGCTGAAACCAAACCACTGGCAGCGAAACATACCATCGTTTGCATAAAGTTCAATAGACCAGCAGCAGTCGCACTACAATTTCTAAAGTCAGATAATGCAGCGCTAATAACTAACGGGTAAATAGCACCATTAGCTACAGCAAGGAAGCAGAATGGAATCAGAATTGGCCAGATAGTCGTTACAGTCATTGAAATAGAGATAACAAACATGATTAACACGCTGCTAAAGAACAATGCCAAAATCCACGGTAATAGTTTCTTGCTTTCGAAATGATTTAATAATGAACGACAACCATAACCACCGACAATAAAGGCAACAGTTTGTGGTGCATAGCTCAAGCCAATATCAGTGCCTGAATAGCCCATTGCTGACATTACAAACGGTGAACCGGTTAGGTAAGCAAAGAAAGCTGCTGAACATGCTGCGAAGATAAGCATGTTGCCCCAGAATTTTTTTGAACTCAGGATTTGAGCGTAATCTTTACGCAACTTAGTCGTTAACTTTTCTTGCTGCTGGCTAAGGTTGGCACTTTCAGACTCTTTTAACGTCATGATAGCCAATACTGCGCCAAAGCCAACTAATGCAATAAAGATGCTACGCCAGCCTAATTGATGCTCAAGCATTGCACCAAGTAAAGGGGCTAAAGCTGGAGAAAGAGCAACTAACGGCATGATGGTGGCAAAAACACGCTCAGAAACTTTACCGTCGTAGCGGTCAACAACAACTGCTTGCCAGATAACTGTTGCACTACATGCACCTAGTGCTTGTACAAAACGTGCAGCAAGGAATACTTCAATATTAGGAGCAAACGAACAGGCAATAGAAGCAAGGCTGAACAGCACCATGCCGCCAACAAGTACTTTAATACGTCCAACACGATCAGAGAGAGGACCATAAATAACTTGGCCTAATGCCATACCAAGCAAAAATACGCTGAGTGATAGGCCGATAAGAGATTGGGTTGTTGCAAAGTCGGCGCGGATCGTCTCAAACGAAGGTAAATACATGTCAGTGGCTAGGAAACCTAGCATACTTAGACATGCAAACCAAAACAGGGTTATTTTAGATGGTTGATTTTTCATTTTATACTTTTCGTCAATATTACAATTTCCGCTAGTGTAATACTGGTTTTAATGGCTGTGAAACGCTAAAATTTAAACCATGCTTTCAAAATATTTGATGTGATATGTTTTCCTATAATGATCTACAGGTTATTGACGTTGTTGCCCGTCGTGGCAGCTTTTCAGGTGCAGCAGAAGAACTGCATAAAGTACCCAGCGCTATTAGTTACACTGTAAGATTGATAGAAGAGCGTTTAGCTGTCGAATTATTTGTTCGATTACATCGACAGGTTAAACTAACACCTGCAGGGGAATATTTTGTCGAAGAATCACGCAAAATAATCAAACAAATGCAGTTAATGAAATACCAAACTCAACGCGTTGCAAATGGTTGGTCACAAAATGTATCTGTCGCTTTAGATACTGTTGTGCGTCAAAGTCGCGTTAATATGTTGGTTCGTGATTTTTATGAACACTTTCCTGATGTCGAATTGCACCTTACGATGGAAGTGTTTAATGGAGTATGGGATGCATTGGCTGATGGACGGGCAGATATTGCAATAGGCGCAACAGCCGCAGTGCCTGTAGGTGGCAGCTTTGATTATCGTGATATGGGAACATTAACTTGGAAGTTCGTGATTGATCCTCAGCATCCGTTAGCAAGTTGCGATCACCCATTAGAACCACATGAGTTGGCGCAATATCCCGCGGTTTGTTTAGAAGATACCTCACGCACACTGCCAAAACGTATTACTTGGTTGATGGATAATCAACGCCGTATTCTGGTTCCAAATTGGCACAGTGCGATGCAGTGTTTAAAGGCAGGGTTAGGTGTAAGCGTAGTACCCAGTCATATGGCTGTCCCATTAATTGAAACGGGAGAGTTAATTGAAAAAGAGCTCGCTATCAAACCATCAGTTAGCCCATGTTGTTTGGCATGGAATACTGAAACCATGAATCCTGCGGTAACTTGGCTGCTAGATTATTTAGGCGATAGCGAGCAATTACATCGTCAATGGGTACGTTGATGAATCGCACAATAAACGGAGTGTGAGGCGGCTGGATATAAGTGTTTATTTATATCCAGCGCTGCGGCACTAATTTTTTAAGGTGTGGTAACCGGCCCAAATACGGGTGGTAGTGGTTATCCAACATAAAGAACCAAAAATCCATGCGATAGTGGCGAAGTGTTGTGGGAATAAACAAAACAGCACGAAGCAGGCGATAGTTTCAGTACCTTCCGTTAGGCCACCAATGTAGTACAACGACTTTTGTTTATATACAGGGCTTTCTATCTTGCGTTTACCCGCCATGATAGCAAATGCAAGAAAGCTTGAGCCAGTACCTATAAAAGAGAAGATTAAGAACGCACCCGCTATCGCATTTTGACTTGGATTGGCCAGTACAAATCCAAATGGAATTAACGAATAGAACAAAAAGTCCAGTGTTATATCAAGAAACCCACCGCAATCAGTGATCCCTTGCCGACGGGCAACTGCACCATCTAAGCCATCAAATAATCGATTAATAACAATAAAAAACAGGGCTAATCCATAATATTCAAATGCAAGAGCAGGTAGGGCAAAGAGACCAATTGCAAACCCACTAAGGGTAATTTGGTTGGCACTAATACCATAATTTTCAGGTAATGCTGCCAGCTTTGCTAAAGGTTGACGTATAAGAGTAATGCTGTAACGGTCAAGCATGGTATTTTCCGTATTATTTAGTGCCAAGGCCAGTGTAAGACATCACTGTTAGTAGGAATATCATCATCATCATGAGTAACCATTAATGCAGGAATGTTGCGTTGTTGAATTTGGTCAAATACAAATTGGCGAAATGCAGCACGCAATGTTTTATCTAATTTGCTAAATGGCTCATCAAGTAATACGGCTTGTGGTTGAGATAATAACAACCGCATCATGCTGATCCTTGCTCGCTGTCCACCGGATATTTGATGAGCTTGTTGATGTTGTAAATCAAGCAAATCTAACTCGTCCAGTGTTGCTAATGCCATCTTTTTTCGTTGTGGTCCTTTTATTTGGGAAGGTAAGCCAAACGCTAAATTCTGCCAAACATTAAGATGAGGAAATAATAAGTCATCTTGAAAAACAATCCCAATATGGCGCATATTCGGTGCTAGTGAAATGATAGATTGTTGATTTAATTGAATATCACCCGTTGCTGTGAAGTCAGCAGCTAAATGACCAGCAATTGCACTAAGAATGGTTGATTTACCACTACCACTGGGGCCCATGAGGGTCTTTATTTGTCCATTTGCAACATCAAAGCTAAGAGGGCCTATGAGGATGTTATTGTTATTATGGCGTAAAGTCAGTTGTGAAACAGACAGCGTCATAAGGTCACCTTTGTTGTTGGTGTCTCAGATGTTTGCTGTTTTGCAAACATCATCGCGAGTGTAAAAAAGATTAAGGGTAATAAACCTTGTAACAGACCATAAACGGCGCTGATACGACGATCTTGACCACTTGCAAGAGTAACAGCTTCCGTTGTTAGGGTTGGTATACGCCCTGCGCCAAGCATTTGTGTCGGAAGGTATTGTGCGAAACTAACACTACACCCAACCGCAAATGCTAACCATAATGCGGGTTTTAATTGTGGAAATTTTACTCGCCACCATGTTTGCCACCCTGTGAGTCCTAAGCTGCGTGCGGTTTGATCTAACCGTTGATCATAACTCCGCCATGGCCCATCTAACGTTAGATAAATATAAGGGAATACATACAACCAATGGCTCCAGCCGACCCATAACCAAAAATGTTGTCCAGTCACAAAAGAGACCGCTATTTGCATACCAAACAATAGCGATAATTGCGGTGCGACCATTGGAACAGCAATCAACATCGTCGGAATACCGCGGTGGTATTTTTGACGGTATTCAAGACAAATAATGGCCATGAATAATGCGCAAAGGCTACTGGTTAACGCTAAAACAATGCTGTTACTCATCAGTTGTTGCAGTGGCTCAAGTTGTTGTTGCCAAAAACGAAAGCTGTATCGACTCGGTAATAAATCAGGAAATCGCCAACGTAGGGCAAATGACCACACTGCTAAAATTGGGAGCATGATTAATGGCAGCAATAATAAGCTGTAGCTGCATAAAGTTGCAATTACTGATGATGGTTTAGAGTTACGTGACTGAGTCGATTGTGCGCCACGGTATTGCCATGTTGTTGAATATGATAAAAACCACCATTCAAGATAGCGCAATAATCCAAACGAACAAATAACAATAGCTAACAATAATAATGCAGCCGCTGCTGCACGTGGAAGTTGAGTTAAATCGGCATCAGTAAACCATTGCCAAATGAGCATTGATAAGGTACTCGGGTGAGTAGGACCAATAATTAATGCCACATCGACAACTGCTAGCCCATAACCAGTAACGGCAAAAATTGCCAAACGTAATCTGGGTAACCATAACGGTAGAATGACGCTTCGCCATGTTTGTTGGTGGCTATACCCGAGACTCACTGACACATTATAAAGCCGTCTGATATCGAGTTGTTTTAATATACTCAGACTCATTAATAATAAAAACGGTGTCTCTTTAATCGCCAATGCAAATAGTAACCCTAAACCATAACGATCATGGATCAGAATTGGGTATAGCGTATCAGCTAGCCCAAGATGGTGCCAAATACGTGCTAGCCAACCAGTAGATGAAAACAGTAATCCAAACCCAAGCACAAAGGCAACATGCGGAAATGCTAACAGTGGCGCTAATAAGCGTTCAATTTTTTGCCATTGTGTCGTTAGCCAAAAATGACGCAAAATCAAATAGCACCACCATAAAGCAAGTGCCGTGCTTCCTACACCTGTTAATAATGTTAACCCAATTGAGTGACTAAGATCTGGCCAAGAAAACAGTTGTTGCCAACCTAACAACGAGGGTTGATGCATATTTAATGCTGGTAACCATGCCGCAGCAGGCGCCAAAATACCCACAAAACCAATTATTAATGGGCCAGCAAATAGCAATAAAGTAACAATAAAGATAAGGGCTAACATAGGGTTTACATTGCTCTCAGACGAAGAAGCTAACTTGCTATCATAGTGCAAGTTAGCTCAATTTATAATAGCTATAACAATTAGTTACCGTATCTTTGTTGCCATTGCTGTTCAATGGCGGCTAGCCATGTCGGATTTGGCTCTGCAATTGCAGGGTAGGGTTTAAAGCTCTGCTTGTTATAAGGTGCCGATAATTGCTTAAAAGCTTGTGGGCTTAAAATGGTTGGATCGCCCCATAAGTTAGTATCGGCTTTACGGGCTTGTGCTTGTGGGCTCAACAGAAAATTAATCGCCACTAATGCACCAGCTTTGGCATTGGCATTCCACGGAATCGCCAGAAAGTGAATATTAGTTAACGCACCGGCATTAAAAGCATAGGTTTTAGCTTTGTCGGTTAAATTACCATTGGCAATAGCAGCAGCTGCTGCATTTGGATTGAAGGTAATAGCTAACAATAATTGTTGATCATCAAGTAATTGCACTGTTTCTGCAGTGCCTGCTGGAAATTGCTTACCTTGATGCCATGCCACTTTATGGAGTTGATCAAGATAATGCCACAGTGGCGCGGTAACGCGATCAAACAACGCTTGATCTTGAGGTAATTTCAAGGGTTGATATAAAGCTTTTTTATCTGTTGTTAATTCTAATAACGCCGCTTTTAAAAAGCCAGTACCATGAAATTCTGGTGGCTTTGGATAGCTTATTTTCCCTGGGTGTTGCTGCGCTAAAGCTAATAATGCTTTAAAGCTTTTAGGTGGGTTTTTTAATGTTTCGGGATCGTAAATAAACACCAATTGTCCCACGCCCCATGGTGCTTCTAGCCCTTGAGTAGGCTCTGAAAAGTCTTTATCAATCGGTAGTGATTTATCAACATATTTCCAGTTAGGTAATTGGTGGGTAAATGGTCCATAGAGCAAACCGTTTTGCTTCATTGAACGAAAGTTTTCACCATTGATCCATACCATATCAACACTACCACCACTGTTTTTACCTGCGGTTTTTTCGGCTAATAAACGTTGAGTGGTTTCAGCAATATCGGTGACTTTAACTTGTTTTAGGGTTACGCCATAACGCTGTTGTAATTGGGTGTTAGCCCACAGTAAATAATCATTAATTTCTTGGCTGCCACCCCAAGCATTAAAATACACGGTTTCACCTTTGGCTTGAGTGAGCGTTTGTTGCCATGTTGGCGTAATGTGAGTAACAGTTGGTACTTCACTAGCATGTGCCGCAATACTACTGACAAGTAATGCCATTGCAACAGGCAGTTTTTTTAGCGTTTGAAAGCGTCTGTTCACAATTGATCTCCTTATTTTTGGCGCGATGAGTTGCGCATCCAGTGATGGTATTTTTTAACCCAAGCAAGTAACGTTTGGGGTGCATGGGCTTGTTTCCATACGCCGGCTGTATATTTTGCGCCTTCGCTCATGGTTGGATAAGGATGTATGGTGCCTAAAATTTTATTGAGTCCTAAATTGTGGCGCATGGCTAAGGTAAATTCGGCTAATAAATCCCCTCCATGATGACCAACAATCGTCACACCCAGAATTTTATCGCTGCCTTTAGGCGTTAAGACTTTAATAAAACCTTCATCATAACCATCGGCAATAGCACGATCTAAATCATCAAGTCCATAGCGCGTCACTTCATAGTCAATATTTTGCGCTTGGGCTTCTTTTTCGTTAATCCCCACGCGTGCTAATTCTGGTGCAGTATAAGTTACAGCTGGGATCACAGAATAATCGGCTTTGAACTTCTTCACCGCACCAAACAAACTGTTTACAGCGGCATACCAGGCTTGATGAGCGGCAACATGCGTTAGTTGATAGGGACCTGCAACGTCACCAACAGCATAAATATTTGGGTATTGTGTTTGTAGATACTGATTAACCGCGACAGTGCCGCGTTCAGTTGTGGTGATGCCGAGTTGTTCTAGGCCAAACCCTTGCACATTTGCTACGCGTCCTAACGCGACCATTACCGCATCAAATTCTAGAGTAAGCTGGTGGTTATTGTGTTCTAGCAACGCTCGTTGAGTTCGAACTCCGTTATCATCAATAATCGATTCAAACTTTACAGCGTTATGTTGCAATAAAACATTAACACCATCACTAGTGAGGGCTTGCTCAACCAATGTTGCAGCGTCAGTATCTTCACGGCTCAATAGTTGTGATGAGCGTTCAACAACGGTGACTTCAGCGCCTAATCGACAGAAACTCTGTGCTAATTCACATCCAATCGGGCCACCACCTAAAATCAATAACCGTTTAGGAAGGGCAGTAAGTTGCCAGATGGTGTCTGAAGTTAAGTAATCAACCGTACTTAAACCTGGAATCTCTGGCACAAGAGGACGCGCGCCTGTAGCGATGACAATATTACGAGTTGTAATACGGTCGCCATTCACTTCAACTTCCCATGGTGACAAGATTGTGGCGTCACCCGTTACGCAGTTCACCCCGAGTTTAGAGTAACGTTCGATAGAATCATGCGGTTCAACTTTTACTATCACATTATGAATACGGCCCATAACTTGTGCAAAATTTACATTATCGATATGAGCATCAATACCCAATTTAGCGGCATTTTTAATATCAGCGGCAGTGTGCGCTGCACGAATAAGTGCTTTAGAAGGAACACAACCGGTATTTAAACAATCACCGCCCATTTTGTGGCGCTCAATCAACGTGACTTCAGCTTTTACTGCCGCGGCAATATAGGCACTCACTAAACCACCTGCACCAGCACCAATCACCACTAAATTTTGATCAAAGTGGGTCGGTTTTTGCCATTGCTGATAGCGTTTTTTATTTTCCATCGCTTTCATTATCCATTTCGCGATGAGTGGAAACAGCCCCAGTAAAAATAAAGATACTAAAACGGGCACAGAGATAATGCCGCTTAATGATTCTATTTTTCCTAGTTGAGTACCTGCATTAATATAAACCGCTGTCCCTGCTAACATACCTAATTGGCTCACCCAGAAAAAAGTCCATGCTTTAATCGATGTTAATCCCATCAGTAGGTTAATTAGAAAAAACGGAAAAACGGGGATTAAGCGTAAGCTCAGTAAATAAAAGGCTCCTTCCTTGGCGATACCTTGATTTAATGTTGTTAAACGCTGACCAAATTTCGCTTGCACCCAGTCGCGTAAGATAAAACGGCTCGATAAAAATGCCAATGTTGCACCGATAGTGCTAGCAAACGACACCATGATCAAACTTGTCCAAAAGCCAAATAACGCAGCACCTAGTAAGGTTAAAATTGACGCACCAGGAATAGAAAGGGCAGTTACTAACACGTATAGGCTAAAAAAGCTGACATAAGATGTTATTGGGTTTTCAGTAATATGGTGCTGTAACGCTAATTGTTCACGCTTGGCATATTCAAGAGTGAGAAAATGTCCTAGATCAAAATAGAACCAAGCACCAATAAATGCTGTGATAACAGCCAATAATACAATTTTGTTATTTTTCATCTAAGCTCCTTGATGGCTGTTCAGTTGAGGTCGAAGAAGCGGGAGTTGGTGGTTGTTGAGCATTGCTGTTTGATTGCGGTTGAATCGGCAATGAGCAAAAACCTTGTGCTGGCACATCAAGTGCAGTATTAAATTTAGCTGATAAATTTTGAAAGCTAATTAATGCGGTTAACTCGATAATATCATCACTGCTATACCATGCAGCAAGAGCGGCAAGCATTGCGTCACTAACCTGTTCACCAGTAATAGTCATGGCTTCAGTGTAGGTTAGTACCGCTTGCTCTTGTGCTGAAAAGTAGCTAGAAGATTGCCAATTTGCCAATGCTTTTATTTTATCGACTGAGTGGCAGCGTTCGGCAAGTTTCATGCCGTTAGCATCAACGCAGAAGGCACAGTTATTCAGCTGTGATACTCGTACGCAAACCAATGATCGTATCATGGCATCAATTGGGGATTTTTTACGGTCAAGGTAACCAAAGAACACTGCTACTAACCAGAAGAGTACCGGCTTACGTCCCCATAACTTAGCAGGATTGAGTACTTTTCCAAAATGGCGTTCTTGTAACCACAGTAAAGGTTTTACCCATAATGAGAATGTATTTTTGGTTAATATACGCAAGGAATGTCCTTATAAAAAGTAAGTCACAACGACTCTTAACTAGCAAGACCGTAAGAAGTAACATTGTATTTCATTTAATAAGAAAAAATTTGTTTATTCGAGCAATTGGTTGAAATTGCAGCAACAAATACAACCTTGATAGGTAGTAGAAAAGAGGTGATGGACATAATGATATGCAGGCGTTGATGGATGGTGAACGATCATTATCGAACGTTAAAAATACGTTTAATACGGCAAAAGAGAACTGACAAATTAATAAAAGATTAAACAAAAGCATTACGTTTTATTTGATATTTATATTTTCTATTAGTAGATATATTTAAATAAATAAAATTATGCAATTATTTTTAATTTAAATTCTATTGAGGGATGCTTTAAATAGCACTTTAATACCAAGGTAGAATAAGTTAAAGAGGCATAGAGCCTCTTTATTCTTAAGCGTCACTTAGCCAGTTGACGAGTATATTTATTATAGTTTTGCTAGCAGTTCATTGCGTCTGCTTTCTGGTATTACTGACCAATGTTGGCCATGTATAGCACCTTCTAGTGCCCACAATAGCTCTATACTTAACGACGTTTCTTGTGTTTTTTGTAACGCCTTATAAGCTTCGAGTGCACCAATATCATGCAGTTGCTCGATAGTTTTAACACCTATTTTTTTTAGCATTCGTTCATTTGAAAGCCGTAAGTTAGGTAAGTCTTTAATCCTATCTGGCGTACAGCAATCTTTAGCTTTTTTATCAGCTTGCGCTGCCTCAAGAGAATATTTGGCCTGCTCGACTATTTTCTCTGGGTGTTGCCACCATTCATCAAGAATAGCGTAATGCTTTGTAATAACTGGAAAACCACGTTTTTTATAAATATATGGTTCTAGACCCGCTTGTTTAAATTCCTCTTCTGTTTTCGCGTTTGCGCGTAGATGGAGTTTATTATTTACCACAAGAGCAAACATTGCTTCTCCTGCGAAAATACCAAAACCGCCAAACATCGAACGCGATTTTACATTACCTAAATGGTCTAATAGTTTTAATGAATCTTTTAATATTGGTTTGTCCATACTTCTACTCGGTGAATAAATGAGTGTCACCTAACATTAAAGTAGTTGTCACTTTACTTTTATTAATAAAGTTATTTACATCACAAACGAACTACTTTAAATCATTATGCATTACCTTATAAATAGACTTATCAATAGCGAAAGTTTATTTAGAACTTGTAAGTCTTTTGCTTACTATTATATGTATTTACATAAATCATTATATTCGATCTTTTTAAAAGTTAAGTTTGAATATTAACGAAAGCTGGTGAATATGTGATATCGCTCATATTTCTTGGTAAGAAACAATGTTTTAATAGCGTTTGGAAGTAGGGGAATTATATTAAGGGGAAAAAAAAGCCAATATAATTATTGGCTTGATAAATAGATAACGCTATTAGCGTAGATCTTTAACAGATTTTCGTTCAACGATAGCAGGGGCCATCTCAAAAATTTGAGGTTCGTGATCTTTGTCCTTCATACGCTCCATCAAAATCTTAATCGCTGTTTTACCTAAGCGACGTTTTGGCTGGTGGATAGTTGTTAGTGGCGGTGCAAAGTAGGGCGCAAGATCAATGTTGTCATAACCAATGATAGAAATATCATTTGGTACGCGCAGTCCTGCTTGTTCAAAGGTACTAATAAGTGCCATCGCCATAATGTCATTAAAGCAAAATATAGCGGTTGGGCGATCAGTCATGGCAATATATTTCTCGGCAGCCTCGACAGCAGAATCACACTCAAAGTCGCCTTCAAGGATCCAGTCTTGGTTGACCTCTATATTTGCTTCTGTCATCGCTTTATTGAAGCCTTTTAAGCGCTCTCGACAGGTCGATTTATCATTATGACCTGATAGACAACCAATACGAGTATGGCCATGATCGATAAAATATTTAGTCGCAATATAGCCACCTTGTTCGGCATTATCTTGAATCTTATCGGTATGTGGGCTTTCTGGGCCCCAATCCATTACTACCATTGGTAAATCTTTTTGGCGCTCAAGTAAATCTAATAACTTCTGATCGAGATCAGAACACATCACCAATAAACCATCGACACGTTTTTCTGCCAGCATGCGTAAGTAATCGCGTTGCTTAGAAAGGTTGCCTTCGGTATTACATAAGATCAGAGTGTAACCCTCACGGTAACAATACTCTTCAACGCCATGTACAACTTCAGCAAAAAATGGGTTGGTTGATTTAGTAACTAGCATACCGATAGTACGCGTGGTGTTACATTTTAAACTACGAGCCACTGCACTTGGTGCGTAGTTAAGATCTTCAACGGCAGCAAGAACTTTTTTCTGCGTTGCTTCTGCGACAAAGCGCGTTTTATTGATCACGTGTGAGACTGTTGTTGTTGAAACACCAGCCATACGTGCAACATCTTTAATGGTTGCCATATTTATTCTTCTAATAATGAGCGCTAGAAATGGTTCTAGCCAATTGTGTGGTACCAAATTGAGTAATCACTGAGAGATATAAAATCCATTTTATTACGTTAATCATCTCGTTAATTATTCAATTTGGCACCGATAATGTGTTTGTTACATTCTTAAATAGTATCCAACAACAAAATCCGCATCTATTTGCGGCTTTATAATTATTACATATTTTTCAAGTGTAATCGCTTGCGTTCACATTTTACTGAGTGTTTCGCGTAGTGCAACGATTCTATTGTTTTGGATTAAAATATTTGATGCTATCACCAAAAAAACGTAAATTTCAGCAAATTTATCGCAGTGTTACTGAAATTTACTTGATGGACTCATCATGTACGGTTAGTTAACACGCTGATAATAGAAAAGGGTAATCATGAATAGGATGGGCGTGAACAGACACTTGCCAACCATAGACAGCATTAATTACGGCGGGATCTAACGCTTGCCACGGTGTGCCATCGGCTTGAATTTTTCCGTGTTGAATGATTACCATCCGTTGAGCATACTGCGCCGCTAAATTAAGATCATGTAATACCACGATTACCGCCGCACCTTGAGCTGCCATCGTTTGTGCCATTTGTAGCGTTTTATGTTGATGGGCTAAATCTAAGGCTGAGGTTGGCTCATCTAACATTAAAATGCATTTATCATCGGCTTGGCTTAATTGGGTCAATACTCGTGCAAAATGGATCCGCTGTTTTTCACCACCAGATAAGGTCGGATATAACCGCTGGGCAAGTTCAAGTACATCGGTATTAGCCATTGTTTGGCTAGTGATGCGATCGATTTCTTGGCGAGATAAACACAACGGCATAGTGCCAAGTTCTACCACTTCTTTACAGGTAAACCCAAAAGAGAGTGAGCTGTGCTGCGGTAGAATACCTAAATGGCGCGCCAGTTCTGCGCGTTGCCAGTCATTAATATCACGATTGAAAAATGCCACTTCACCACTTTCAGGGGACATCTCACCACATAAGATTTTAAGCAAGGTGCTTTTACCCGCGCCATTGGGGCCTAATAGCGCAGTAACTTGACCAGCTTTAATATCAATACTGAAATTATCTAATAACACTTTATTGGCTAATGTGAGTTGTAAGTTACGTGCTGTAATCGCCGTCGAGTGTGAGAATGTTACCGTCATGCGATTCTGCCTTTTTGCTTATTTAATAAATAGATAAAAAATGGAGCGCCTAAAATCGCAGTAATAATACCTACCGGAAGTTCTTGCGGTGCAAAAGCACTGCGGGCAATCATATCTGCGACGAGGAGTATTAAAGCGCCTAAAATCGCCGATATTGGCAATAATGTTTTATGGTTAGGGCCTGAGATCATGCGTCCTAAATGCGGAATAACCAGTCCAATAAACCCAATTGGGCCGGTTATCGCAACGGTGATCCCAACACCGGCAGCACACACAATAATTAAACTGCGTTTAAGGTGTTGGACATCAACCCCCATATGACGGGCTTCAGCTTCACCTAATAAAAACGCATTCAGTGCATTTGCTTGACGGTAACAATAATAATAAATTGTAATAAGGCTAATAAAGGCTAGCCCAATACCAGACCATGTAGCTCCAGCAAGTGATCCCATTGACCATAAAGAGAAATCACGTAGGGCTTGGTCATCAGCAATGTAATTTAATAATCCCAGTCCTGCGCCAGAAATAGCACCAATCGCAACCCCAGCAAGTAGCATAACCACGACAGAGGTGCCATTTTTATCAGTACCAAGGTGATACACCAAATAGGTGCTTATTGCGCCCCCTAAAAAAGCAAAAAACGGCACAGCACCAATGTTCATTAATAGCGGATAATGTGCCATTAGCGGAGCAAATAAAATGATTGCAAACGCCGCTCCCAGTCCTGCGCCGCCTGATATACCAATAATACCTGGGTCGGCAAGAGGGTTACGAAATAATCCTTGTAACACGGCACCACAAATTGCCAATATAGCGCCAATCGCAATACATAATAATGTCCGTGGTAACCGTATTTGATGGATCACTAAATCAACATGAGTTGCAAGTTGGTGCTCGCCGGGTAATAGGGCAATAAAGCTGTCTTTATAGCTGATATCCATCGGTCCAATCGCAATCGAACTGAGTAACGCAAATAAAAGCGAACCGATACTGATCACGTAAATGACGGAGGGTGAAATACGAGTAACATTCATGACGTCATTGATCTCAAATTACGATTGTGGATAAAAAACACCATTAAGGCGCATGGCTTCATTAATACTGTGAATCCCTAATCCACCAATTAGAGCTGTGCCGTCAATCACCGCAATAGTATTGTTTTTTGCCGCAGGTGTTGCCGCTAACATGGGCATTTTTTCTAGCAATTGTTGCATGTTGTTAATTGATGCGGTGGTGCGATCACTTAATAAAATAATGTCTGGTTGCATCTGCAAAATAGCTTCTGTAGATACTGGCTTATAATTAGCGACTAATGGCGCAGCAGGATTAATTGCACCTGCTAAAGTAATAATGCTATCGGCGGTGGTATTTTTGCCTGCCACACTGATTGGGCGACCATCATGGATCATTAAGAACAACACTTTTTTTAGGGGGTGTTGCTGATGTAAATTGTGTTGTTCAATCTTATCAACGCTGGTTTGAAGTTGTTGCTTAAGTTGCTGCGCTTGTTGCTGATGTTGAGTTAATGCCGCGACTTGATCTATGCGATGGAATAAGTCATTCACTGTTTCACCGCCATTGACAATATCCACTTCAATCCCTGACTGTTTTAAAAGGGTTAATGTTTTTGGTGGCCCCATTTCATCAGAACCAATGATTTTAGTTGGCGCTAATGCTATTAGGCTTTCTGCTGATAGTTGGCGGTGATAGCCCACTTTAGGCAGGCTCTGTGCGACTAAGGTTTTACTAGTGACATCCACTGCAATTAATTGTTGCTGAGCACCTAAGGCATTAATAATCTCAGTAATTGCCGCACCAGCACTGATGATGCGTGGCGAATCTGAATTAGGTTGAGCCTGAGCTTGTGGTGAAAATAAGCTTGATGCTGTTATTAATAGTGTGATTGGTAACAGCATTTTTCGAGCAACGTGCCCCCAAGAAGGTGCAGTAAAAACAGAGTGTTGACGGTCCATCATTGTTGTTCTTCCATTAATAGTTGAGTGGCTTTGATGTCGTTTTTTTGTAGAAAAGCTAACAGTTTGAGCATTTGTTCGACTGAGGCTTTTTTATCTGCCCCAATCACAACTGGCTTATTGGGCGCTGCTTTGACTTTGGCTAATAGCTGTTGGTTAAAACTGTCCCAGTCGTTGATAGCTTGGCCTTGTAATGCCCAATGGGGCTCAGTTGCAACCAAATTGATAGTAATTGGATCAGCTTTAGTCGTTTGTAATATTTGGGTAGATGTTTGTGGTAAGTCGACATCTAACGCTTTGATTTGAACCGTCGCGGTCAGTAGCAAAAACACCATCACAATAAAAATAATATCTAATAATGGGGTTAAATCAGGTGTTAAGTTATCGCTATCGTGGCGGTTATTAATCGTTATCATGCTGATGTACCACTATAAGCTGGGTTTTCTTCACAAGTATCACACGGCTTTACGGGGCTATTTTCAGCATCAATATTCATACCTTCGAGCCACAAATTACAGCGGTTTAAGCTATGTTCAAGTTTTGCCATAATGCTGTCAGCCCATAGCCCTAATAATTGCGAACCAGTAATTGCGGGTAGGGCAATAATTAATCCAGCAGCAGTAGTACGCATTGCTAATCCCAAACCATCAGCAAGATCACTAGGGGTAACCGAGCCTGTAGAGAGGGCTATTCCTTTAAACATATCAATTAAGCCAAGCACAGTGCCAAGCAAACCGAGTAATGGACTAATCACACCAATTAAGCTCAGTAAGCGTAATCCTGACCGTAACTGTTGACGTTTTTGTAATAACCAAATATTGGCCGCATCTTCTCGTAATGGTTTAGTAAAGTGGCGATGAGCAATCAACATCGCAATACCTTTACACAATAACGGTCGTTGGTGCTTGAGTTGGGTAGCTAATTGATCAAGTGCGCGATCGTCATGTCTATTTTGCTGCTCAAGTAAGGTTGTGACTTGAGTTTTACCAACACCGGTACAAAGAAAAACTTGTATTAAGCGTTCGACTAAAATCATGACCGTTAAGGCAGAGCAAGTAAGTAACGGCCATGTCATGAGGCCAAATTGTTGAGTAAGCGTGTCGACTACAGTCATGATTTAATCCAATTTAAAACGTACAGGGATCTGTACTCGGTGGGCAATTGCCTTACCGTTAACAATGTGAGAAGAAAAGCGCCATTTCTTAATCGCTGCAATTGCTGCATTATCTAAAATCTGTGCGCCCGATGATTTAATCAGTTTTTGTTTAAGTTGTTGTCCTTGAGCACCTATCCACACCTCAATCAATACTTGACCTTCAATACCACGGCGCTTGGCTAATTTGGGGTAATTAACCGGACTTGGTCGAGTTGCAAACGTTGGTTTTGAGACTAATTTCAATACCTGTGTCCCACTATTATTAGTATTTTTTTGTGATTTATTATTTAACTGATTTTTAATTGTTTTTTTATTGTTTTGTGCTTTTTTTTGGGTTTTTTGTGTGTTTTTTATTTTTTGTGGTGTTTTTTTAACTTTTTTATTTTTTACAACCGCCGTTTTTTTTAGTGGTTTTTCAGGCAATAGTTTGTTCGTTTTTGCTATTGGCGGTTTTTTTTTGACAATCTTCTGAGTAACAGTGTCGGTGTTTGATAAACGTTTTATCTTTGATTTTATAGGTTTTTTTACTGTTTCATTAACGGTTGGTGCTATAGGAGTAACCGTTGGAGTATTATTGCTCTTAGCGGCTGGCGCTGCTGTAAATGTTAAACTAACACGAGGGGTATCAGTACCCATGGTAAGTGTCAGTGGCTCTTTGGTTGGCATCGCAGCAAGAAACATACTATGTACCAAAAGTGATACTGCTCCAGCAGCTATATAACGTTTAGTATTCACTCTTATCACCTAAGACTAATGTGATATAGAACGTCAATAGTGGCAATTAAATGTCTGTACAAAATAACATCCTCACGGTGTAATGTGTTTTTTGTTAATAGTTTTAACTGGTTAGCGATATAACACCCACAGTCAGAGACTGTTTTTAGCCATTATCCACGAAATGCGAATAATATCAATTATCATTTGCAATATTATTCAATGCAAAATATCATGCTCACGTACAACATTTATAAGCACTGATAAAAGTAGCGATGTACTACTTTTACGCTAATGTTTTTTGATAAATATTTAGAAAGTGACAGCAAACAATTATAAATAGTGTGGTTAGTATCGATTTGTGGCCAACCTGATCGAAAAGGCTAATAACAATTGACGTAGAGGGGCTAGTGACATAGCCATTAAGATGATAAATGTCGACCGATTAACATTGCCAGCTAATATGCCCGTAATATTGGACACATCTGTTTTTGACAGTGATATTTTAGGTGAGAGTACACCCGACCCATTGCGGTTTGGTTTTCGACGTAAGTTATCAGCCCATGCTGGTGGCAGTCACCATGCACCTATTGCTGCCGAACAGATTCAGCCACTCGCTCAACGCGTTTTGCAGCAAACGACGCCGCCTTTTAATAAGCGTTGTTTATACGTTCATATTCCATTTTGTCGTGTGCGGTGCACTTATTGCAGTTTCTTTGAATACGCTTCAAGCCAACGCTTAATTGATGATTATTTTGCAGCATTAATGGCTGAGCTTAAATTTAAAGCATCACAACCATGGACGCAGGCTGCCCCGTTTCAGGCGGTTTATATTGGTGGTGGTACGCCAACTGATTTAACAGCAGCGCAAATTAAACAACTTGGCACTATGATCCGCCGTTATTTTCCATTAGCCACTGATTGTGAGTTGACCTTAGAAGGGCGTATTAACCGTTTTAATGATGAAATGTTTGATTCAGCACTCGAAGGTGGATTTAACCGATTTTCATTTGGCGTTCAAAGTTTTGATACTCAAGTGCGTCGCCAAGCAAAACGGTTAGATGATCGTGAAGTGGTGCTTAAGCGCATCAGCGAACTAGCAGCGACCGATCAAGCACCGATAGTGATTGATTTACTTTACGGCTTGCCTTATCAAAGTATCGATGTATGGCTACATGATCTTGATGACTTTCTTGATTCCGGCGCACACGGCGTTGATTTATATCAATTAATTGAAATGGGTAATACTCCGATGGGAAAAATGGTCGAACAAGGCCGTTTACCTGAGCCTGCTGATACCATCACTAAAGCTTCAATGTTTGAAATTGGGGTCGATTATATGGCTAAACATCACTTACGCCGATTAAGTGTTAATCACTGGGCGCGTGATAACCGTGAGCGGAGTTGTTATAACAGCCTAGCAAAAACAACCGCAGAAGTGTTGCCACTTGGTGCTGGTGCAGGAGGGAATGTTGGTGGTTATGGCTTTATGCAACACCGTAAATTAGAACGTTACATGGATGATGTTAGCCAGCAGCATTTTCCTTTGGCGATGATGGTTGAATCGTCATCCCATGCAGTAATAAATACCACTATTAAAGCCGGATTTGATCGTGGAGTGCTTGTTGCCAAAGAACTTGATAAACAAGCAGGGTGGCCATTATTTAGTTATTGCTTGCCGCTATTTGAGCGTTGGCAAAAAAATGGCTTCGTGACCTTAGAACAACACGGCAATCACCGTTATTTGAATTTAACCTTAGCGGGGCAATTTTGGTCAGTGACACTGGCGCAGGCGTTAATTCAAGTGGTAACAACAGCGATATCGAAAGGGCAACCGTAGCCATATTTCAACATAAAAGATTTATTAATTAAAAAGGATGATAACTGTGTTTACTCGCTATTCTCAGGCGGAATTAAAAACCAAGGTTGCTGATATTTTGCAACAAAATGACAAATTGCATGCGGGTGCTATCGCTGAGCAATTGCAGGTTACAGAAGGCGAAGTGGTGCTATCGTTACCATCAGAGTTGGTTGTGCCGTTAGTTGGTCATTTAGCCCAATCTATTGTTGAAGCCTTACCGAGCTGGGGAGTTGTGACAACAATTGTACATTCAATGGGATCTATTTTTGAAGTTAAAGCCCCTTTCCCTAAAGGCAAGTTAGCCCGTGGCTACTATAATTTAATGGGGAAAGATGGCGAACTACACGGCCATTTACGCTTAGATCTTGTTGAACATATCGCATTAGTCAGCAAGCCATTTATGGGTCAAGAGAGCTACTTTATTGGCTTTTTTGCAGCCAAAGGTGAATGTGTGTTTAAAGTTTATTTGGGAAGAGATAAACAGCGCAATTTATACCCGCAGCAAATTGAAAAATTCCACCAGTTAAAGCAATTAGTGAATCAATAACCTTCGTCAGTCAAAAAATAATAACAACATATGCAAGTAGAAAATAAGTCAGCCCGAATTAAAAAGGAAGAAGGGATATAAAATGAGTGAAGTAAAACAACAGCGCTTACAAAACCGCTTAGGGCCAGAGATTAAAGAATTTCGTGAAGCATGTTTAACACTGCAACTTGCAACCGTCGATATGAATGGCAAACCCAATGTGAGTTATGCGCCGTTTGCATTACTTGATGATGGTTACTATGTATTAATTAGTCAAATTGCCAAACATGCGCGTAATTTACTAGAAAATCCGCAGGTCTCTTTGATGATGATTGAAGATGAAACTGCAGCGAAAACTTTGTATGCCCGTAAACGATTAACCTTTGAAGCTGATGTTAGTGTTATTGATCGAAATTGCGAGGGTTGGACGTTAGCTGTTGCTGCTTTACGTCAACGTTTTGGTGAAATTATTGATGGATTGAGTGGTTTAGAAGATTTTGTTTTATTCCGTTTAGCGCCAACTCAGGGGTTATTTGTAAAAGGGTTTGGTAAAGCGTTTCAAGTCAGCGGTGATGATTTGGTAGATTTTGTGCATCTAGAACAAGGTCATCGCCGTATTAAAGATGGTTCAGAAATTGAAACACCCGATGAGAAATTATAAAACGTTTATTACTAACGACTAACTATTACTAGTTAACCTATCATGCCTGCTGTTCATCACAGGCATGTGTTCGTTTAGGGCGTTATAGCAGACTCTAGCGACAGTGGTTGTCGATAAGTTGATCACGATCATCGTAATTTGGAGCGTAACTTGAACTTGGTAAAATACCTGTGATAATTAGGTTATTAATTACTTAATTATTCGGATAAAAATGATGACGGAAGAACATAAAAAGGGGATTTGGTTTGCCTATATTGCCAGTTTTCTGACCCCATTTACTTTACTATTATCAGGCATTATCGCCATTATTTATGCGGGTTATAAACTTGATAAAGGCACAGATGAAGTCACTTATAGCCATTACTACACCATTATTCGTAGCTTCTTTTTGTTTTTAACATTTTTTGTGGTGTTAGGTGTTTCTGCGGCAACAACAACTGGCATGATTGCGGGCGCTGAATATTGGGTTCATAGTGATATTCTGGCTAATATTTTAAATGTTCTGCCTTTTATTGGTGGCGCGATTGCGATTGTGGCGATAGTGGTGTGGTTTGCAAAAATTATTAACGGCATGCGATTGTTAAGTCAAAATCAAGCTGTGAAGTTGTAACTGGCGGCTTAAATACAATCAAATTAAATAACGCCAATAAAAAAAGGATAATCAATTGATTATCCTTTTTTTTACGGCAAAGAGAGTCATCTCAATGGCGATTATTTCTTAAATTGCATTACAAGTTGGTCTAGTTGCTTAAGCAGATCAGTTGTTTTTGGATCTTGCTTTTTCATTGCATTAATAACGTCATCTTGTACTTGCTTGTCTTGCTTACTGATTGCAGGATCATTCAAGATAGAACGTTGTTGCTTCTCAAGCGTAGTACGGATAGTCGTAAATTCTTTTACTAACTCAGTACGCTTGTCGTTAGAAATATCTTTCTTAGTCGCTTCAACTTGAATTTCTTGAGCACGTTTAATTAGCTTTTCAGGTTGGTAACCCAATGCTTTAACTTTATTGTTAAACGCTGTCTCGTAAGCTTTCATCTCAGTGATAAGTTGAGGATTTGCTTTTAGTGTTTTTACACGAATAGCGGCAAGCTGTTGTTGGATTTTACCAATTTCGCCAGCTACATGCTGTTGTTCAGCTGTGATCTGGTGAGACGAGGCCATAGGCACAGTCGTTGGCGCATCTTTAGCCATTGCTACTGCTGGTGCTGCTGCAAACGCACAAGCTAAAGCGATAGGCGCTGCAACTTTAAGAAGTTTAGTTTTTAAGCCAGATGTTTTAGTCTGCATTATGGTTTCTCTTATGTTCAATGAATAACGTTTCTATTCAAGAAAGCGTGAGAGAGCATCGTTAGCGAGTCTCAACATCATTATCTTGAAGTGCTTACGACATAACATACGCGCACTGATCTACTGTTATGTCAGATCAGTGTCATTAAGCCTGAAGCTAAACTGAATAATATAAGTTTGTATTTTATCAGTTAGTCGAAAAAGGTGACATATATATAATATCAATCTAATGATCCGTAAAATAAATTATCACACAAATTGCATTATTCTTTTAAAGCATAGATAATCAATACTCATAATTCTCAGAATTTGAGTGTTTAATAACCTGAACTGAGTCCTATTTGATTTTTTCTAACGTTATCGATCTTGTTTGACTAACTCGTTAGCTAAAATCCCCCCTCTGCTGGAGTTCATATGTGCCAAGATTGCGGTTGTTCATTACCGAGAGGTGATCATCATCACCATCAATTACAAGCTAATCCACAATTAAATGATAAAAAGACTTTATCAGTTATTCATAAAATTCTTGATAAGAATGACGTGGAAGCGGCTCATAATCGAGCACATTTTGAAGCACAAAATGTGACTGCATTTAATTTAATGAGCAGCCCTGGTAGCGGTAAAACCACATTACTTGAGCATTTGCACCAGCATACCGATCTTAAATATGCCGTGATTGAAGGTGATTTAGAAACCTCGCGTGATGCTGATCGTCTAAAAGCACACGGTATCGACGCTTACCAAATTCAAACAGGTTCAGCTTGTCACCTTGATGCCTTTATGGTGCATGGCGCATTACACCATGTTGATCTTAAAAATCTTGATATTTGCTTTGTTGAAAACGTAGGTAACTTGGTTTGTCCTGCAAGCTACGACGTGGGCACACATAAAAATATTGTCTTAGTTTCTGTTCCAGAAGGTGACGACAAAATTGAAAAATATCCAGTGATGTTCCGTCGTGCTGACTTAGTATTGATTACCAAGTGCGATTTACTACCATATTTTGACTTCAGCATTGAAGAAGCGAAAGCGCAGCTTAAAAAGCTTAATCCTGAGGTACAAGTAATTACATTATCAACTAAAGACGCAGCAACATTTGCCCCTTTAGTTAGTTGGTTAACGGCGAATCAACGCCCACAGGAAGCGTAATCATGTGTTTATCTATTCCTTCTCAAGTTGTCGAAGTTCACGAAGATAATACCGTTACTGTTGATACTATGGGTGTTAAGCGTCGCGTTAGTTGCCATTTATTAATGGATGAGCTAGTGGTGGGCGAGTATGTATTGATTCACATTGGTTTTGTAATGAGCAAAATCGACGATAAAGATGCACAAGAAAGTCTTGAAATGTATCAATTTATTATGGATGAATCAGGGCCACTTCCAATATGAGTTTTGATCTTAAAAAACTGTATGAAGGCTTTCGTGATGCCGACACAGTCTTAAACTTAGCTGAACAAATTAAGCAGCTAGCGGTTGATTTACCTGAACCTATGCAAGTGATGGAAGTGTGCGGTGGTCATACCCATACCATTATGAAGTTTGGGTTAAAGCAGCTATTACCTGATAATATTGATTTTATTCACGGCCCCGGTTGCCCAGTGTGCGTGATGCCCAAAGAGCGTATTGATCATGCCGCTGCATTAGCGAGTCAACCCAATGTTATTTTAGTGACGTTGGGCGATATGATCCGTGTGCCAGGTTCTAAAGGCAGTTTGGCACAATACCGTGCTCAAGGGTGTGATATTCGACCTATTTATGACCCACTTGATTGCTTAACGATTGCGATTGATAACCCTGATAAAGACGTGGTTTTCTTTGCGATTGGTTTTGAAACTTCTACTCCAATGACTGCCATTTTAATTGAATTGGCTGAACAGCGTCAGGTTAATAACCTCTACTTTCACATTAACCATGTGTTAGTACCGCCTGCGATTGATGTGGTAATGGCAGATCCTGCGGTTAAGGTTAATGCGTTTATTGGTCCTTCGCACGTAAGTGTTATTGAAGGCGCTAAAATTTATCGCTCGGTAGTTGAAAAGTACCAAACCCCAGTCGTTGTAGCAGGTTTTGAGCCGGTTGATGTAATGGAATCTATTCTGCGTTTAACCAAGCAAAGAGTTGCGGGTGTGGCAGAACTTGATGTGCAATACACACGTGCCGTGACCGAAGAAGGTAATACTGTTGCTCAAGCTGCCGTAAAACGTTGTTTTGATATTCGAGATAGTTTCCGCTGGCGTGGTTTAGGCCCAATCGCTAATTCTGCATTACAGTTAAATGAAAAATACCGTCATCGTGATGCTGAAATTAAATTTGCTGATTGTTTGCCAATGACACCGATTGATGATCACAAGGCTTGTCAGTGTGGTGATATTTTACGAGGCTTAGCAAAGCCTAAAGATTGTAAAGTTTTTGGTCGTGGTTGTACGCCACAAACGCCGCTTGGCAGTTGCATGGTGAGTTCAGAAGGTGCGTGTAATGCGTATTTCCGATACCGAGGTGTTAAATGAGTGAACAAGATTTTTCTGCATTATCGACCACAAAATCGATTCAACTAAGCCACGGCGGTGGTGGTCAGGAAATGAATAAGCTAATTAAAGGCTTATTCTTTAAAGCGTTTGATAATGCCATTCTGCGCAGTGAAGAAGATGCTGCAGTATTGACCCTTGAAGGTAAAACTGCCTTTACTACTGATTCATTTACAGTGTCACCGTTGTTTTTTGCTGGTGGTAACATTGGTAAATTAGCCATTGCAGGCACTGTGAATGATTTAGCGATGATGGGCGCACAACCGCAATATTTAAGTTGTAGTGTGATTATCGAAGAAGGGTTTGAAATCGGTAAGCTTAAAACCATCGTTGAAAGCATGGCCACCGAGTTAAGTATCTCTGGTGCTAAAATCGTTTGTGGCGATACCAAAGTCGTGCCCAAAGGGTGTGCTGACGGTATTTTTATTAATACCACTGGTGTTGGTAAAATTATTCAAAGCGGTATTTCAGTACGTAACCTTGCTGATGGTGATGCAATTATTGTGTCTCGTGATGTTGGTCGTCATGGCGCAGCTATTTTAATGGCGCGTGAAGGCTTAACCTTGGAATCAGAGCTTATCAGTGACTGCAATACGCTATGGCCTGCGGTTGAGGCACTTATTGCTGCTGGGCTTGATATTCATGCAATGCGTGATGCAACTCGTGGTGGTTTATCGGCAGTATTAAACGAGTGGGCACAAGCGTCTGATGTTGGCATCAATGTCGTTGAAGATGATGTACCTGTGAGTGAAGAAGTGCGCGGTCTATGTGAATTATATGGTTTTGAACCGTTTGATTTAGCCAACGAAGGCACGTTCATTATTGCATTGCCACAAGCGCAAGCACAACAAGCATTAGCGGTACTTGAAGCCTTTGCTGCCTGTGAAAATGCAGCAGTGATAGGCTCGGTTAATAGTGATCATAGTGGTCGAGTTATTTTAACCAGCGGTTGGGGCAGTCGTCGTTATTTAGATCTTCCTCAAGGTGAATTACTACCGAGGATCTGTTAATGCACGAGTATTCCATTGTCGGCGCACTTATCGAACAATGCGAACAACATGCTCGTGATAACAATGCTGATAAAGTTACTCGAGTTGCGATTAAAGTCGGTATTTTAAGTGGGGTAGAGCCAGCGTTACTTGAAACGGCTTTTCAGACTTTTAAGCTTGAAGGCATTTGCCATGACGCTGAGTTTGAAATGAATATTCAGCCACTGGTGTTATCCTGCCTTGAATGTGGTCAAGAAACCATTCATAACGAGCGTAGTATTATTTGTCAGCATTGCGGTAGTAATCATACCCATGTTTTAGATGGTGAAGACTTAATGCTAATGCAGCTTGAAGTCGAGCAAAGCTAAATCGCATCAGCAGCTATCATCACTAAGAAAGGCCATATCAGTTAATGCTGGTATGGCCTTTTTTAATTTCCCCGTCATTCCCTACAGTGAATGCCCGCGAGGGCGATAGGGAATCTACTCTCCGCGTGTCCTAAACCCTATTGCTTTGATAGTATCTCTTCAAATAATACCGTCATTAACTTTTGACCATTTTCTGTGGTCCAATCTTGTGCTAATTCTGCAATTAATTGATTCGTTGAAGTTAGTGTTACTCCATTTGATTCCATGCGGCGCAATGCGGTTTCATCCGCTAATGTCGTTGGCGATCCTGAGCCATCCACGACAACTTGTACTCGATAACCTTCTTGAACAGATGTAAGCGCAGGGTAAACAACGCAAACGTCAGTGGTTATACCGGCAATAATTAAGTTTTTACGGCCTGTTGCAGCAACAGCTTTAGCAAAGTTTGGATCTTTCATCGCATCAACAATACCAGCTCTTTGAATGCGTAATGCATACGCTTCAGGTACGGCTTGTTGCAGCTCATCAAATAATAACCCTTGGACATTACTTTCTTGGCTAGAGGTTAAAATTAGAGGCATTCCTGTCTCTTTTGCAGCACGCGCTAAGGCCAATGTATTACGTTTAATTTGCTCTAAATCAGCAGAATGAACCCATCCCATAGTGCCCACTTGATGATCAATGAGAAGCATTGCACTGTTTTCTGGTGTGAATAGTGTGTTTGTCATAGTGGTATTCCTTATTATTATTTCATCATTGTTTTAAAAAGTTGCGCAATATTTTGTTGGCCAATTTTGGCATTTTCGTAACTAGTGTGGACCGATGGCCCAGTGGGTAAAATCGGTTGTGCTAAAGAAGCCGCTGACACAAAAATAAATTCACTATTATCTGTTTCAGCGATGATCTCTAACATCGCAGCATTATCAATGGTGATTAATTGTTGGGTTGCGACACGCTCGCCAGATATTGAGATGCCACCTTTTAGTACATATATAAAGCGTGAATCCTGCTCTGGTGTCGGCGCATAACGCCAGTTGGCACCTCTGGCTGATAACGTTATATGATAATAGTTCATATCAATAATATGGCTAATTGGACTTTTTATCCCTGCGTATTCACCCACCAATATTTTCGTTGATGTATTTAACTCTTTGATAATCGGCAGATCTTCACTAGAGACACCTTGATAGCGCGCTTCACCCATTTCGATGTTTTTTGGCAAAGCAGTCCAAAGTTGAAATGCCTCAAAGTGACCGTCTTGTGAGGTTAATGTTTCTTTATGCAATGCGCCTGCTCCCGCTACTAATAGTTGAACACTGCCTGTTGGTAATTTAGCAACGTTACCTTGTGAGTCTTGATGGGTGAGATCGGCATGAATAACATAAGTAATGGCAGCAATACCTGAATGGCCATGAAAATCGAATCCAGCTTCCGTTTGGGTCGAATTCAATTGGAAATGATCCCACATCACAAAAGGGTTTAATTGCTGCATATTATCTTGTCGAATAAAGCTGTTTATTGGCCCATGGCGTAGACCAGTATAGTTTGATTTAATCACGATAAACTCCTTCTGTTTGATGGAATAAGTGTATGCTTTAATCGAATGCTTTATTAGATGGTATAATTAAGTTTATTTATCCCATATTTGTTGGTAATTGAATGATTGATTTAAACGAGATTAAGATCTTTGCAACTGTTGTTGAGATGAACAGCTTTGTTGATGCTGGTAAAAAGTTAGCCATGCCATCAACCACCGTTAGCCGCAAAGTTCAGCAATTAGAAACAGCGTTGGGGGTACGGTTATTAAATCGCAGCACCCGTAAATTATCGTTAACTAATTTAGGTGAAATTTATTACCAACAGGTGAAGCCTTTTTTGTATGCTATGGAAGAGGCTAATCAATCGCTACAACAGAACCAACAAATACCTGATGGCTTAATTCGTATTACAGCCCCGTTTGATTTCTCAGTTTATTATTTACAGTCAGTGATTAATGATTTTCTGGATAGATACCCAAAAGTGAAGATAGAACTGATCGTCAATGACAATCTACTGGACATGATTGATCACAACGTCGATATTGCTTTTCGTTCCGGTGAGCTTGCAACACCAACATTGATAGCGAGAAAAATACTGCGTAAACAAATCATTTATTGCGCCAGTAAAAGCTATATCTCACACTATGGCGCACCTCAATCACCGAGTGACTTAATCGATCATAATTGTATTTTATGGCAGCAATCTGAAGCCAAGCAATATTGGACATTCGCGTATGAAAATGGCTTAAAAGAATTCCCAGTTAAAGGTCGTTTTGCTGCAGACAATACCCATTTACATATTACTGCAGTGCGTGAGGGTAGAGGCATTGCACGGTTACCAGAAGGGTTAGTTGAACAATATATTGATAGTGGCGAACTGATACCGATTTTATCTGAATATAGTCATGAATCAGGAAATATGTATATGGTGTATCCATCTCATCGCTTACAACCACAAACCACCCGCTTGTTTATTGATTATGTGATGGATACTTTTCATGGGCAGTAATACTTACGCAATTTTGGAAGGTGAATGCCAATCCAATTTCCGTCATTCTCTATAATGAATGCCAATCCAATATCCATCATTCTATACGATGAATGCCAACCTCAACCCCGTCATTCCCTACAGTGAATGCCCGCGAGGGCGATAGGGAATCGACTCTCCGCACGTTGTAGAGTTATTATTTTCATGGGTGTCTGTAATGCTCAAACACGCGGTGAGTAGATCACGGATAGCTTCGTTCCTCAACTTCCGAGATGACGAATAATAGGCTGTGTTATTCACCTGCAATACATATATCATTTTATTGATAATTAATGACTTTGTTTGAAAGTGACAGATATTTAAAATGAGTTGATAATTCATTATGATGCATATCACACTTTCAAAAACGTAGACATGATATTCCACTGGTTGAGTAATAGAATCCAGCGCGAAAAACATCTATTGAGTAAATGCTCAATGGGTGAGTTATTGCTGGAGTAAATATGAATAACTTATCTATAAAACAAGAAATAGAACGTCGTGGAAGATTATTTAATGCAATAACTTATGTTGATATTGCAGTTGGTGTTACTGCTGGCCAATTAAGAGAATTAGGGATTTACAGTGGAGCCGCAGGGGTATGGGTTAATACCGAACTAACTAGAGGCATTGTTTCTGATAACTCTGGTGTTGCTGTTAGTATAATGCATACTGGTAAAGACTATAGCGACGATTTTTCAGAGCAAGGTATTCATTACGATTTTCCTTCCACCCAGCGTAATGGCTCTCATGATAAAAATGAAATCCAAGCACTTAAAAACTGTTATGAGGCTAAAATACCGTTATTTGTAATTAGTAAATCAGCCAATAAAAAACTAAGAGATGTACATATAGGTCTAATTGAAAACTTTGATAGCCAGTACAAAAAAGCTTATATAAAGTTTGTTTCGTTAAATGTATTCAATGTTAATGAGCCTCAATTGGTAAGAGACACACAAGCTAAATATATCAATAAATTTGATGCTTTAGTGAATAAATCACAAGTTACAACTTCAGCTAAACGACAAAAAAGAATATTAGCTGCAGATCATAAACCTAAAAAAGTATTAAGGTATATTGAAGACTACGCTCGAAATCCAGATGTAGTGGCGGAAGCTTTATATAAAGCGAATGGAATTTGTGAAGCCTGCCATCAGCCAGCACCTTTTATAAAGAAATCAAATGGTGAGCCTTATTTAGAAGTCCATCATATTATCCCTCTATCTGAAGGTGGTGAGGATTCGCTTGAGAATGTGCAGGCTATATGCCCTAATTGTCATCGAAAAATGCACTTTGGCTAATAGAAAAGTTGGTCAATAGCGAAAAAAAACCACAAAAAAGCCCCATCACTCAAAGCAATGGGGCTATTTAATTCAATAAGATAAAACCTTAACGGCGACGCATTTTCAAGAACAATGCACCAGCACTTAAGTTACTGCCATCAAGCTCTAGTTTACGGTTTGCAACGATAGGGAAGTTCTTACCGACGCGTAAGCAAATACGATCTGCCAGTACTTCATTAGCGAAATCACTCCCAGCAAGGGTGACGGCTTTAATGCCTGTGGTTTCGTCCATACGCTCAATCCAATTAGCGATATAGTCCGCTAGAGAGTCCATAATGCCAAAGGCAAGTTTGTCGTAATCAACTTCATCAACCACGAGACAGAAACTCATTAAACTACCGACCATTTTTGCCCAATCAATCGTGCGTTTACCATCGACCATATCTAATGAAAAATCAACGCGGTGGCCTTTATTATCGGCATTTTGCAGTGATTTGGCGATCAGAGCATCATTAAGATATTGAACGTTATCTTGACTTGATTTAGAGAGGCCTAAGATGGTTGCAGCAAGGGCAAATAAACCTGATAGATGATCATTACACTCATTTAAGATTAACTTATTAAGTGCGTTGTAGCTAACAGGAATTTGATGCTTAAATTTGGCTAATACTTCAGCTTGCTCACCCGCAGCCAGTGCAGCGATCATTTCTGAACCTGAATGTGGCAGAGTAGGCATAACTAAAAAGGTATCAGTACGGGTGAACTTATCTTGGCTAACAATTTCACCTGCGGCATAGCGACCAAAATAAATAGCAGCACTGTGACGGCCAACACCAGATTCCAACATACCACCGTGTAGAGCACAAATAGGCAATGCATGCTCAGGAGCATCGTTGGCGTGATTAGGTTGGTAATCAAACCGAATTCGACGCTTGCTCCAATAGGCATTAAGACCATTGATGCAAGCTTGGTCGTGTAACGGCTCAACAGATTTAAATGGTACTAATGGATGAATAACAGGATCACTACAAACCTGACTCCAACCTTTATTGATTCGAGCTACTAGCGGTTGCAGGTGATTGGTTTCAATATGTAAATAATCAATACCACGCACGCGCAGCATTTCAGTTAATACCGTTAAGATACGATTGTAACTAAAGCACAGATCATACAAGGGTTGATCAAGCTGACCATGATGTTGCTTAGGACGCACGGTTACGCGTGGTTTTTCTAAGCTTGATAACGCTAACACATGTTGTGATGGCACAATAAAATGCATCGGTACATTGTTTGGGTTACAAATAATCACTTGCTGACGTTGACGGTGAGCTGCAGCAATTGGGCCACGACTTAAATGAAACTCATGCTGGTGGTTATTTGCCAGCGGTAAGTTAAAACTCACGTGGCCAGTGTTAATGACGCTATCTGCCCATTGTTGAATTTGTTGACGATCGATAGAGGCTTCCACCGATGTTTCACCATGACAATGTGAGCAGGCAATAGCGATTTCACCAAATAACTCAGATTGATTATCACCTAATGCTGGTTCGCAATAGCTACAAAATGGCAAATGATGCGGTGAGGTAATTAACGGAACTACACGACCTTCACGGTGGCGAATTTCTTTAATTGAAGAGTCGATTAACCAAATAGACAATAGAAAGTCTTTGGCTATTTGATCGGCTAATGCTTCAAGTTGGGGCTGAGTACCAACCGCTTCAATTAAGTAACGGTTTTTATCATAACCAATAGTGATTTCTAACGTTTGGTTAGCAAGATAATCATTACATAATTGGGCGTAAAAAGGCACAGGGCGTGAACAGGTAAAAGAAAATTGAATTAATTTCATTGTTCAACGCCTCGCTTATAAGCTGTTGGAATCAAGCTATTTATATCGATGTTATTAACTTTTTCGCAGTGGATATTAAATTCTAAAAGGTGACGAAGTAATGCTGTTTCCATTACTGGAATCGCAGCATTAATTTTAGAGGTTAGTCCCATATGCATAGGCTCTAATACCGTTGGTGTTACGCCAAGAACATAGGTTTTTGGGCGATCGCCAACCAAATCCATCATAATAAGTGTTTGCAGCATTTCCACTTCGTGAGCACTACCTTGCCAATCAATTTCGGCAGGGGCTTTGTCGAAGTCAAAGAAGTACACTTCGCCAGCATCCACATCAGCAGCGTTAACAGTATCAACCACAATTAAATGATCATATTGGGTTAACGTTGGAATAAGACAATGCGCTAGCGTCCCGCCATCAATAAGATCAATCTGATGGTCAGGGTGCGTAAAGCGGTAGTTTTCTGTGAGATAATTGACGAAATGTACGCCGACTCCTTCGTCGGCGTACAAGACATTGCCAATACCAAGCAGCAATATCTTCATTTGCGCTAGTGGCCTTTATTTTTTGAATGACTATTGTGGTGAGCATGATGCTGAACCGGATGATTACCCTCATGTTCATCTTTAACATGAACAGGGTGATAGTCGAAACCGGACATAATGGCATCAGCAGAACCGTTACGGAAACGGATCCCTGTCCAAATCACCATATATACGTGGATCAATACAAAAATAATGAATGCCCAAGTAATATAATGGTGCCATTTACGCACTTCATCTAACCCGCCCATCGCATAAGCGACCCATTGAGCTGGTTCCCACATCATGCCACCAATACCTAAGTGGTATACATTAGCATATAGCGTTAAGCCAGTCACACACATGAAGATTGCAGCGATAGAAATACCTGCATAAACCATAAGTTGCAACGGACCATAAGCACCATGGTGAGGTGCATTGCCCATCCAAAAATAGGCTTTAATTTGTTGAACCCAGCTTTTCGGGCTAATAATATCTTGCACCGAGCGCCGTTCAACATTACTGCGACTGAAGAAGAATAGATAAACACGAATCAGCGTTACAGCGATTAAAATAAAGCCTAACACTTCATGTGCTAATCGAATCCAACCTTGTTCAAGGACATTGGTACTGTCTGGAGCAACCAAAAATGGCCATGCAATATAAAAGCCGGTGATCACCAGACCAAAAATTGCAAACGCACGTAACCAGTGACATAAACGGATAATGAATGAAAATACATAGGATCGTTTATACAACACGGTATCTGTTGACATGATAAATCCTTAGTTACATTGCCTGAGCTGGAATACGGAACTCACTTAATGATTGGCCTTTATAATCCATTACGTGTACTGAACACGCCATGCAAGGGTCAAACGAGTGAATCACACGTAATACTTCTAATGGTTTTTTCGGATCTTCAAGTTGTAAGCCAACTAAAGAGGCTTCGTATGGCCCGATTTTACCATTACCATCAATTGGACCTGCGTTCCATGTTGTTGGTACTACTGCTTGGTAGTTTTCAACTTTAGCGTCTTTGATGCGTAACCAGTGACTTAAGAAACCACGTGGTGCTTCAATGATACCTACACCTTTATATTCTTTATTTGGATCAATGGTTGGTTCAATATAAGTGGTTTGGTCTGAGTTGAGGTTAGTTACCATCGATTCAAATGTCTCTAAGCCATGACGAGTGATGGTGAGTGTATGCAACATACGGCCAGCAGTACGACCAAGAGTAGTAAATAAAGCCGTTGCTGGTAGACCTGTTTGTTTTAGGAAATCATTTACAATAGGTGTTACGCGAGGATTACCTTTGGCGTAGTTAACGACCATTGTTGCTAGAGGACCCACTTCTACAGGATCACCATTGTAACGTGGTGATTTAACCCAAGAGTATTTACCTGCTTCATTGATTGTTGGGCGTTTACCGACAATAGTGTCGCGCTCAATAAATGGTGTATGTTCAGGGATTGTGGTGCCATCGTATGGATGTTGTGGTTTATTGGCGTCATACCATGCGTGAGTAACATCTTCCGCAATTAAGTTAAGATCAATATTTTCCGCTTTGGTTAAGTCTTTATTGCGGATCAAACCACTAACAAATAGATTTTCATCTGGGTTTAATAAAATAGACTCACTACACATGAAAGTATCAACGTTACAGCCACCTAATACACTTGGCTCTTTGGCATAAGCGGCAGCAGCCATTTTAATATCGGCTTGATAGACACGCTCAACGAAATCAGCAACATGAACATACTTTTGCTTAAATTCTTGCAAGCGAGCAGGGTCTAGCATGTCACGTACACAGGTTACACCACCAACAACAATGGATTGTGGGTGCGGGTTTTTACCACCCCAAACAGCCATTGCTTCTGCTGCAATACGCTGAATTTCTAACGCTTTAAGGTAATGACTTAAACCAATAAGGTTTTGTTCTGGTGTGAATTTATAGGTTTTATTACCCCAATAAGCATTGGCAAATGGCCCTAACTTACCAGTGTTAACTAACCCTTGCACTTTCTCTTGTGCAGCACGTAAGTCACCTTCACCAGCTGCCATTGGCGTAGCAGAGTATTTCATCGCTTCAACAGCAGCTTTTGCAGGATCGGCACTTAATGCAGATACAACATCTATCCAATCTAAGCCATGTAGAATATAGAAGTGAACAATGTGGTCATGCATTTGCAGGGTAGTTAGAATTAAACTACGAATGTATTTCGCATTAAGTGGCACTTGTGCATTAATCGCATCTTCTACTGCTAATGTGCCACAAAGGTAGTGTGATGATGTACATACACCACAAATACGTTGTATTAATAGGCCTACATCATAGGGTGTGCGGCCTTTTAGAATAATTTCAAGACCACGGAACAGGGTAGATGATGCCCATGCCTTGTTGATTACATTATTAGCATCAAGTTCAACTTCGATGCGTAAGTGGCCTTCGATACGAGTAATGGGATCGATTACGACGCGCTTGCTCATGAATTATTCCTCGACTTTCTTAGCAAAAATACTACTTACTGCATGGGCACCAATACCCACCGCAGTAACACCTAAAATAACCGCACCAATGGTATCGGCCGTGGCATCTAGACCATGCACTGGTTGGCGACTTAATGGCTTTTCAAAATCAGCCATGTCATCCCAGAAATCAGGCTCTGAACAACCAATGCAACCATGACCTGCAAGTACTGGCCAGCTAGTGTGAGCGTTAAAACGTTCTGTTGGACAGTTGTTATAGGTGTAAGGACCTTTACAACCCATCTTGAATAAGCAGTAACCTTTTTTGGCATTATCATCACCAAACTCTGTTACGAACTCACCGGCATCAAAGTGACCACGACGCTCACAGTTATCATGAACACGTGCACCATAAGCCCACTTAGGACGATTAAACATATCTAATGCAGGTAGGCGACCAAACATGATGTAGTACATTAATGTACCAGTAATATTGGCAGGGTTAGGTGGACAGCCAGCGACATTGATAACCGGGCGATCAATCACAGCACCAACACTTTTTGCGCCTGTAGGGTTAGGGCGCGCGGCTTGTACACCACCGTAAGATGAACATGTACCAACACAAATAACCGCTGCGGCATCTGCGGCAACACGTTTAATTAGCGATAAACCTGTTTCTGCTTGGCTACCTAAGGTTAGGAAAGTACCGTTGTTTGCTGTAGGGACTGCACCTTCAGCAGCAAGCAGATATTTACCTTTATAAGCTTTCATAGCGTTATCAAGGTTTTCTTCTGCTTGGTCACCTGCTGCTGCCATTAGTACTTCTTGGTATTCAAGCGAAACATGCTCAAATAATAACGCACTAATATCAGGTGTGGTGCTACGTACTAATGATTCAGAACAACCAGTACATTCAGCCAGGCTCAACCAGATAAGTGGTACACGATCTGAAAGCTCAGCAGCTTCTGCAACCATGGTACTAAAAGGTAGGGGAAGTGCCAGCAATGAAGTGATGGTTGCACTCCAGATCATGAAGTCACGACGAGTAATACCATTTTTTTCTAATTTTTTTTGGAAAGATCCCTCACGAAGAGGTTTCGTTTTTCGAAGCTCAGCAAGACGTTTCTGGCCGAGTTCAAAAAGGGCTGCATGCGAGTCCATCTATCAACCTTTTTAGCTATGATTAAATATACGTTATTGGTATTGCCTTGTGATTCTATGACTTAAATCAATACATTTAGTTGATCTGAATCAGATTTTAAAATTTTGTATGACAATATAAAAAATCAAAAATGAGGCTATGCATAAAATATGAAACGGTAATGAGAAAGACTATTATTTCAGTATGTTATGATTATTGTTGGTGAGTTAACCACATGAAAATAAATGATTTATTATTTCAAACACAAAGGGTGTGATGGTCAATGTAATGCGTAGTTATGCAAGATAAAATGGTATTAAAATATAAATGTTTTGAAGGGATAGTTTACTACGATCTAAAATGAGAAATTTTTAGATATCGCGTATAAAAAACGCCCTTATTAGAGTAAATAAGAGCGTTGAAAGTCTATTATTTGTTGCTAAAAGCGTTATTCACCAGCAAGAAATTTCTTATCTAGCATACAGAATGCAAGCAATAGATTTGCAGCGGCAGCATAGAAACCAAATTGGTCACGACGCTGACATTCTTCAGTAAATAACGGTAACCAGTTTAGTAGCATAGTATCAATGAATGACAACTGTGACTGCATTAGTGCTTCACGTTGTTCTTCTGTTTGCTGTTGATTACCCATGATGATGAGATTACCCATGAAGTCTAATTCAATCGCAAGGTGATCTGCTGGTTCATTAAAGTCTTTACGCTGTGTAATATCAAAAGAGGCCATCAGTTCATGCATGTCTTGAGCGGGTTTATCGTTTAATAATCCCGTCGTGCCAACATACATTGATGCATAAGGTAGCGCACCTGATTTAGGCGTACTTAGAAACAAACCACAAAAGTCAGCAGCAAGTTCTAGTTGTTCGTCACTGCGAGCATGCGATTTTTTAATGGCAGCACGAAAGCTATCTACTGGTGCTTTTAATTCTTCTGTCATACCAAGACCAGACAGAAACGTATACATCTCACCGCCATGGTATTCATGTAAATCTGCATCAGTTAATTCGCGGGCGAACAGTGATGACATCCACCAGTAGATTTCAGCACGTTGTTCGTTGAATGCGATAAATTCTTGCATGGTCACTCCAGACATAAAACATATTCAAATAAAGCAATTAGGCAGAGTATACCTAAGGGTTATTGGAATAGGTTCAAAAAAATGAAATAAAGGCGATGAAATTATTGTTCATCGCCTTTATGGATTGATTCACTATATTAACAACGGATTAATTACTTATCCATTGCAGGGAATAGTGGGTCGATACCTTCTTCATAGATAGGACCGTTAAAGCCTGTTACTGCATGAATAGGACCAGTATATTTCTCAATCTGAACCAGTGCAGCTGCCGCAGATGTTGCTTGCGCTAGGCTTGAACTACCGATGTCTTCAGTCAGTACGTTTGGATCGCCGTAAGTACAGATAGTGCCAGCTTTACCGCCTTCTAATGGGCTGTACCATGCACCTTCTTGCAGACGACAAACACCTGGAAGGTAATCGTCAGTCACAACAGCACCCGCCATTACTTGACCACGGTCGTTGAAAACACGCACGATATCACCAGATTTAATGCCACGTGCTTTTGCATCTTCAGTATTGATGAAGATAGGCTCACGGTCAGCAACAGCATAAGTTGCACGGAAATCCGTTGACGAACATAGCTGTGAGTGTAGGCGATCTTTCGGGTGCGTACTTTGCATGTTAATCGGGAAACGATCAGAGCGAGGACCACCGTGGCTACGTTCTGTTTTCTCGAACCACATTGGGTGACCTTGACAGTCGTTGTAACCCATATCTGCAATTGTCTTACAGTAAATCTCAATCAAACCTGATGCTGTACCTAATGGCTCAAGATCCGGTTCGTTACGGAATGATTCATGACGGATCCACTCTTTACCAGCAGGGAACTCAATGAAACCTTCACCATCCCAGAATTTTTTGAAGTTAGGCATACGAACACCTAGACCACGACCTTGTAAACGCGCGCCGTTGTAGATTTCTTCAATCCACTCCATTTGCGTTTTACCGCCAGTAAATGCTTCTTCGCGGTTATAGCGAGAACATAGTTCACTGAAGATTTCAAAGTCATCTCGAGACTCAAACATTGGTTCAACAATCTTACGCAGAGCAATAATACCAGCGTTAGAGTGGTTACCGTACTGTTCGATATCGTTACGCTCGTAAGTGGTTGTTGCAGGTAATACGATATCTGCAAAACGACACGTTGCTGTCCACTGGTGATCAATCGATACAACAGTTTGTAGCTTAGTCCACGCCTTGATCATTTTGTTGCGATCTTGGTGGTGACCAAACGGGTTGTTACCACTGAAAATAGCCATCTTCATAAATGGATATTTGATCTTCTGACCGTTGTAGTCGATGGTCTTACCCGGGTTATCAATACAGTCAACAAAACGTGCAACTGGAATGAAAGTAGAGTAACCGTCGTATGAACCACTATGAATTGGATCAACGCCTGTTACACCACTAAAGCCAGACATTAGTGGACCGTTAGAGGTAATTGAACCCGCATCATTGTAGTGCCAACCAAAGCCAAAACCACCACCAGGTAGACCGATTTGGCCCAGCATTGCAGCAAGAACAACCAACATCCAAGCATACTGCTCGCCGTGTTGCATACGCTGTAAACACCAGCCACCAATAATCTGAGTACGGCCTTTAGCCATAGTGCGAGCAAGAGCGCGAATATCATCAGCTTTGATACCACAAATCTTTTCTGCCCACTCAGGATTTTTAATAACGCCGTCAGTTTCACCCAATACGTAAGGCATAAACTTATCAAGACCCGTTGTGTAATCAGCAACGAATTCTTTGTTGTATAAGTTTTCAGTGTATAGCGTATGGGCAATCGCAAGCATTAATGGAACGTCAGTCTGTGGGTTAACACGGATCTGCTCACCACCAACGGCTTTTTGAGTGCTAGAAACCACTGGATCGACGTAGATCACTTTGATTTCTTTGTTCTTCACTTTCTCTGCAAGTTGCTCATAGTATTGGTATGGGCTGTGGTCTGGTACTAACCAACCTACTTGCAGGTTTTTAATTGGGTCAGAAGCCCACATCACGATAGTGTCAGTATGTTCAAGCACTAACGGCCATGATGTTTGCTGTTCGTAAACTTCCATTGCACCAGCAACGTAAGGAAGAATTACTTGTGCAGCACCAGTAGAGTAGTCACCCATTTTGCCTAGTGTTGTACCGTGAAGGCTAACACCACGCTTCATCATGGTACCTGCGTTATGCAGTTTACCTACTGACTGCCAACCTGTGTGGCCTGCGTAAAGTGCGCTTGGACCAAAGTTGTCCTGTACGCGTTCCATTTCATGGTATAGGAAGTCTAATGCTTGCGACCATGGCACACGTACAAAGCGGTTATTACCACGTTGGGTTGTATCTGACTTGTAACCTTGCTTTAGCCAATCGATACGAATCATTGGGTACTTAACACGTGCAGGGTTATAAACCACTTCACGTACCGCTTTGATCATATCGGTTGGGTTTTTGTCTTTTTCAAACGGTGTTGTTTCAGTCCATACACCATTTACAACTTTAGCGCGGAAAGCACCCCAGTGAGAACCTGATAGAACGTCACCTGAGAAGGCTGCTTTTACTTCATCAGCTGCCATTGCTTTACGCGGCGCTAGTAGGCTAGTACCAACAACCGATGCAGCACTTGCTACAGCAAGGCCAGAAAGAAAGCGGCGGCGTGAGATGCCAGTTTTATTAGTTTGAGTCGCCATAGTTGGAGAATCCTTAAACTTTAATTTTTATCGATGGGGCGGGGATAACTATTATCGCCCGCCTATCATTTAATCGTTTATTGGAGCGCTGGATTAATGCGCGCCAGCACCACCTGTATCGCTGCCGTGGTTCTGAAGATATTTAAGCAGAGTACGTTCTTCAGTCTTAGTCAGACGGTAGTAAGAGCTCATGGCTTTCAGACTTGCGATCCAGCCATTTGCAGTAAAATGGCCTGGGTCTGGCGCCGCGTGACAAGCGTTACATGTAGACGCGTACATATCTTCTGCATAGTTCCAGATTGGTTTGATGCTATCAATCATGTCTGATTTAGTAACCCAACCTTGAACACTGATGTTTTGCCATACAATGTTAGTTGCAGGATCAGTTTCTTCTTTAATGATTTTCTCGTTCGCTTTGATTTCGCCACGGATAGTTGCCTTAAAGACACGTTTACCCATGTATTCAGTCATTACGCGACCTTTACCTGCTTTTTCTAACCAGCCGTTTACTTCAACTTTTAGCATGTCGCCTTTACGTTCAAGTACAGTAACTTCTGATGCAGGTAGTAATTTACCTTCTGATTTACCTTTTGGATCATCAGTTGCAAAGATATCTTTTTCACCTAGAGAGTAAAGCTTCTCGGCTGTTGCACCTTGAGAGGTTGCTTCAGCTTGTAGGTTTTGGAAATCTTTCTGGAAACCGCCAGCCATGTTTGGTAATTCATGTGCAATACCTTTGTGACACTCAATACAGTTCATGTCTTTTGCTGCTGCATCGGTCATTGCCGCTGCCGCTTCAGGTGATTGCTTAGCGTGATCCATTGCTGAATAGTTATGGCAACTCTTACATGTGCTTGAGTTTTGTTTTTCCATACGCTTCCAAACCATCTGAGCTAGCTCTAAGCGGTGCTCTTCAAATTTTTCAGGAGTGTCGATTTTCTTAGTAATAAACTGGTTATACACATCTTTTGATGCCATTAACTTTGTTTCTACCATACCAACTAAATCTTTCGGTTGGTGACAGTCAACACAATCAGCACGAACGCCAGAAGCATTTTTGAAGTGTACCGATTGGGTATATTCTTCATAGTTTTGCTTCATGGTATGACAACCGACACAAAATTCATTGGTTGATGCGTATTCAAAACCTTTGTGAACAGCAAAAATACCACTAACGGCGATACCAATACCAACAAGTACAAGAGCCAGGATTGAGTACTTGCTACTTGGTTTTGTCAACATCTGCCAAATTTTCTTCATCTTGAAAGATTCCATTTAAAAAGAATGCACACCGTAGGGTACGGTGACGGTTAAAATTTTATGGGGTAATCTTATTGTCACGATATGAATAAGGTTAACGCTACGAATGAATAGCAAAGGCATAGTTATGACAAATTGTGAATGGTCTTAGTTTGTGCTACCGTTCAGTTAGAAAGCCAAAAACTAAAAAGAGAACGACATGACCCATCACGTACTTGTTGTAGAAGATGAAATTGTTACCCGCACAAAATTGGTTGGGTATTTTGAGAACGAAGGATACAAGGTAAGCCAAGCAGACAGTGGCGCACAGATGCGCGAGATAATGGCAACGGAAAAAATTGACCTTGTAATGCTAGATATTAACCTGCCAGGTGAAGACGGTTTAATGCTAACTCGTGAGCTGCGTAGCCGTTCTGAAGTTGGTATTATTTTGGTGACTGGACGTACTGATAGTATCGATAGAATTGTCGGTTTAGAGATGGGCGCAGACGACTATGTAACCAAGCCTTTTGAACTGCGTGAATTGCTTGTTCGAGTGAAAAACTTGTTATGGCGCATGACGTTAGTCGAAAAGGCGCGTGACGAGACTATGGTTGAAATGCAGGAAGATAACATCATTCGTTTTGGCGAGTGGCAGTTTGATATTAACAAGCGCGCACTGACTCACAATGGTCTTCCTGTGAAGCTAACTAAAGCAGAATATGAGCTATTAGTTGCCTTTTCATCACACCCGAATGTGGTGCTTAGTCGTGAGCGCATTTTGAACATGTTGAGTCATCGAGTTGAAGCGCCAAATGATAGAACTATCGATGTTTTAATCCGTCGTATGCGTTCGAAAATGGAGCTTGATCCAAAGAATCCACAAATTTTCGTTACCGTTCACGGTGAAGGTTATATGTTTGCTGGTGACTAATTTATATCGAGATTGAGTTACTATTGTCGAGTTGTTAACAAATATTTATGACATAAATTGACATAAAAATGCCCTATTTAAAGCAAATAGGGCATTTTTTTTTGGCTTCAGGTGGGGCATTTTTTGATTTAAATCAATATTTTGTAAGATATTTTTTTGGGTCAAAAAGGAACAAAATGAGTTATTGGGAATCATTATTAATTGGAGGTTGTTTTTGTAACTATGTGGAAACAATATTGATCGTGTTTGTTATCATTTGTTAGGCAATCAAATAACAGAGCCATGGAAAAATGAAATCTTATGAACATGTATTTTGAGCAATATTCTCTTGAAAAATCGATTTTACCCAAAGATCTATTTTTAAGTGGGTAATTGAATGAATATAAACAAAGGTAAACGGGACTATTTTATGGCGCTATTCATACTATAATCATCCACTGTTCATAGTTAGATCGCGAGTTATTCATAAGATAGTCATATATTGAATACCGTTTACCATTCAGTTTAATGAGAAAAATGGGCAAAAAATGCGATATAAGCTAAATATTCATAAAATAACGTATAGAAATAAAGGCGTTATATATCATTTTTTGTGTTTTTTTCTGTTATTTGATCAGTCAAAGTAATGATTTCAGGCAGACTAATTGTACTTTGTTGTGCAAGTTGCTGCTGCTCAATCAATACATTTTCTAAAATTTCAGTGGTTGTAAGTGGATTAGCCAGCACTACGCGAAACACTGTTGTTGGTTTGCGTTGCCATTTTTCAGGTGTAATACGGGTACGAGATACAAACGATTTGCCAGATTCTCGTTGACGTTTTTGAATGAATTGGGTGAGGTCGTTTAACAACTCTAACAGTTGCTCACGCTGTTCTGATGTTGCTTGCTGTAATGCTTGTTGTGTTTTAGCTGGTACATAGCGGTAAGTGAGCAGGCATAATTCTGGGTGAGTAATTAATTCAAACTCAGGGTGTTGTTCAATGCAATGAGCAAAATAATGCGCTTTTTCAATGCTATTATTAATCAAAAGTTCATAGCCAGGGCGGCTAATAATATTCATGCTGGCATAGAGTAGCATTGCCATTCCACTGCGCGAACCTTCAAGTGTATGACTACCTAGATCTTTAGAGCCTTTACGAAGAATATATTCAGCGTGATGTTCAATTGCTGTCATTAACTCTGGATTTTTAAATATCACCATACCAGCGCCCATTGGAATATAGAGCTGTTTATGGGCATCAATGGTAATCGAATCAGCACGCTCGATACCTTTAAGTAAATGACGGTACTTATTAGACATTAATGTCGCACCACCCCAAGCGGCATCAACATGAAAATGACACTGATGTTCTGCGGCAATGTCTGCGAGTTGATCAAGAGGATCAATATTGCCAGTCTCAGTCGTACCTGCAATGCCAATGATGGCAAAAGGTTTAATATTGTTACGCTTTAAATTAGTCAGTGTTGTTTGTAGGGCATCAAGATCAACACGATTGTTATCATCGGTTTTAATTGCAATAAGACTGTCACGTCCTATACCTAATACATCTGCTGCTTTTTTAAGAGAGTAGTGACCACGCTCAGAGACTAAAATCGCAAGATCATCATAGCCATAATGTCGCATTGCGCGCAGTAGACCTTGTTGACCGACTCCTGTAAATTCACCATCAGGTTGTAATGCTGCATTGCGGGCAACCCACAGTGCAGTAATGTTAGCGATGGTACCACCAGAACAAAAAGCCCCTAAAGAATGGTCGGCACTGTGCATCCATTGTTGATAGAAACTTTCATTTTGATTGAAGATTAATTTATGTAGCATACCTAACACTTGGCGCTCAAGTGGTGTAAATGCTTTTGAGGTTTCTATTTTTACTAAGTTCTGGTTGAGCGCAATCATGATTTTAGATAAAGGCATCATGAAGTAAGGTAGGGCAGAAGTCATATGGCCAATAAATGTTGGTGCGGCTGTATGAACAGACTGAGCAACTAATTTATTGAGTAATAACTGGGTGTGATCAGAAACAAACGATGGCACTTCAGGAATATTGGCATTGGAGAAATCTTTTTCAATTTCAGCCAGCGGTTTTTCAGTGGCTGCGATATGAGTTCGCAGAAACTCATTGAGGTTTTCTGACAGCTCTTTTTCAATCAAGCCTAAGGTTGAATCCGGAGCTTCTGGTACAGTGAAAATGCGATGCAAGGATTCTAGAGATGCATCAGCAGTACGATTATTAGCCGCCATAATTTATTTAACGTTTCCATAACTTTGGCAAAGAGTGTTCAATTTAATCGATATTTTGGCTGATGTCTCGAATTATTTCGGAATGGCTAAAATATAACCACCCGAAATACAAGTTATTTATTCATAATAAGCTGTTGTAATAGCTATTTATTGCATTGTTATTAGAACTTATAGTTTACGCCTGCGCTAACTAACACATCGTTACTGTCATAGAAGTTAATATTTGATTGGGTTGAGCTGTAGCCAATAAGAGAAACTAGGCCCCAGTTTTTCCAATTAAAGGGTTGGTTGTATTCATACGCTAAGAATGCACCAAACTTATTATCTTGCTGCTTTTTATTAAATACCGGATGGGTGGCATCAAATAATGCTGTTTTATAACTTAGAGTAAAAGCAAGGCTAGATTGAGGTAACAGCTGAATAATGGTTGCAGCTGCGCCATAGATATTATTGCTCATGGCACGACCGTCTGCATCTATATTGGTGAAGTTTACTGCTGTACGTAGAATCAAACTACGGCTAAAAGGTTGTACAAATGTACCTTCAGTATAAAGAACGTTAGCATTGCGATTTAATGATGCTTTTTCATTAGAGGTTAGATGTAGTAAAGGATCGTTGCCACTATTTTCATGATCAATACTGAACTTACCGTAGGCGATTTGGCCAGAAAAACGTGAACCACGAATATTATCCAGCTTGACACTAAAGGCATTAATATTAGAGTTTGTTTTGTTACGCTTCACACCTTGTAGGTAAGGATCTTGCCATGTTTTTTGACTTAATAAGCCAGGAATATAGCTTAGAGTGAGTGTTGAAGTATCAGCAAATTTTTGTCGGTATCCTGCTTCAATATGAAAACGGCCCAGTGCGATATCGGAACGGCTGGTACCAAAATAGAGTTGTTTGTCGCCGCTATTAAAGGTGTAGTTTACGCTACCAATAGGTGCAACGAACATTTTAGTCTGATCATTACCATTATTATTTAAGTTTTCAGTAGTATGATTATCACTATTAAATTGTGAATTTGATTTGTTGTAGCCAACCATTAAAGAAATTTCACCGCCAATACCTGGTGTCCAATCGACAGGTTTTGCCATCGCTGTCGTGGAAATGATTGTAGTAGCAATTAAGCTTACAGTGACTAATGGTTTCATTTTGCTTCCTATAAAATAAGCTACGTATATATATGGTAGTACGCCATTTTATTGATGGCATCGCATGAATATATAAAGCGCTAACAGTGTGATCAAAGTTATAATTATTGTAATTGATATTGATTTTCTTAACAATCTAACCATACAATTAAGTTAACAAATTGTTACAAAGTAAGGATGGTTAATGATGAATATTGAATTAAAAATAGCGCTAGTAACCGTAACGATTACGCTTTTTACACTGGCCAGTTATGGGTTGGTTGCTCTACATGCGTAATGCTAAAAATAATAAAGATTAAATAATTATCGTGGGATTTTATAAAAAATATTTCCTATAGGTATGTGTAGATTGTATATTCGATTCTCTTAGATATATTAATGTATGCTTTTGGGCATATTTAACAGGGAGAAGAGATGAATTATCTTCCATTTAGTCTGCGTGATTTTAATGATCAATCTATTGCTGATTTTTCGTCGATAATACACGCAGCCCCCCACAAAAAAATGGCGCTAATCGTTCAAGGTGGTGGTCAACGCGGTATCTTTTCTGCGGGTGTACTTGATAGTTTTCTTGAACACCAATTTGATCCGTTTGAATTATATATCGGTACCTCTGCTGGTGCGCTTAATTTATCTTCTTTTATTAGTCGTCAGCCTCGCTTCGGTTATCATTTTATTCGTGATGTTTCGATGGATGATAAGTTTTTTAATCTTTATAAATATCTCAGTAAGCAACAGTCAATGAACCTTGATTGGGCATTACAACAAGTATCACCATCAGGTTTATATCCGTTAGATATAGCAACTGCGCATAAAACACTTGTTCACCGTACAGCACTCGCGTGTGCGACCCGTAAAGACACCCTGCAAGACTATTATTTACCTATGTACCAACAAGATTGGAGCGAGGTCTTATTAGCAAGCTGCGCTATTCCGTTACTTTATAATCAGCCTGTTAATGTGAATGAACTGCAATGGGTGGATGGAGGAGTCAGTGCTGCAATTCCAGTTAAAGAAGCCTGGCGGCGTGGGGCTGATTTAGTGGTCGTTATTCGTACTGAACCATTAGAAGATAATCATCCAAATAGTAGTGCCAATGATGAACGGGGTCTTTTTGATGATTGGCGTAAAAATATTGAAACGCAATTACCTTATTATATTGATAAGTTAAGCCTCAATGAATCGGTTGATAAAATAAAAAATATTCACCAAGAGTTGAGTCACCGATTTGAACAGTGGCGACAAAATTATTGGGAAGATGAAACAAGTGAGCCATCGAATAATCAATTTATTGATCAAGCTGTAATTAAGAAGAGTTGGTTTTCGCAGTTAAATATAGAACGATTATTACAGTTAACAGGACAGGGAACAAATTCTGAAATATTAGAAATGCTAGTGCGTTATCATCATACTTATCGAGATGTGAATGATTTTCTGACTAATCCACCTCAAGGATTACAAGTGATTCAAATTGCGCCAGAGAAAACGTTAAACAGTAGTGCTTTATTAAGTAGTTATGAAGACTTAGAGCTTGATTACCATCAAGGACAGCAAATAGGTGAGCAGTTTATTCGCTCTTTTTCTCAGATACTCAATCAAAAAACCAGTTTGATGCAGCATCTACGCTAGAGTATGTTTATTTTTGCTGAATAATAAAACGCCTTGATAACCAAAGTAAAATTATATTCACTTGATTATCAAGGCTATCTACTAGGCTATATTACTTATTTAAGAAAGTTGTCATATTAGCCTGCATTTTTGTTGTGGTTGCTTTTGATTCATCAACAGTAAAATTATCATTAGCTGTTGGTTGGGTAACTTCTAATAATGATGTGTGGCTGCCAGGTGTATATACCTTCCAACCTTTAATGTCATTATTTGGCGTTAACCCCAACTGTTTAATCAGAGGCTCAGTACCCGTGAATGGTGAATAAGGTAAGTTACTAGGTGTAGTAATATTTGGAATCGTACTGTCACCAGTTACCATTTGTACTAATACAGGTACTGTTGTTGGAATACCTTTAGCAAGGTTAATTGGGTCGACAGGATCCATTACAGTTTGTGCAGCATAGGCAAACTTAACGTAATTCTCTGTCCATTGAGCGAATAAACTTGGGTTATTTTGTTTAATCGCACTAATGTTATTAACGTAACACTTATTCAAATCTTTATTGTTATCGTCTTGAGCGTTATAGCAACCATTCAGTGCTTGCAGAAACTTACCTGTTTCAATTACTTCAGGAGTTATTTGGGTTGGGTTTGATATTGTACTTTGCAAAATTCCCGCTTTTAAAAGACCACCAAAACTGCCTGAGTTTAATAGTAGGTAGGGGATTTCTGCACCTGGGTTTGCCAATGCCAGTTTATTGATAGCAAAGTATTGTTTATCAAACGTAGGGTTCATTGTTGAACGATTAGCAATATTACCGACGTTGGTACCAACAATTGCACCTAATGAGTGACCTGTAAAATTAACACCGCTATTGGGATTTAACATCTCTAATGGTGAAACAGTGTCTGGATTTTGATTATTTTGTTGTTGCTGCTGAATATGAGCAAACAAAGAGCCAATAGAGGCACGCAGATTGACAACATCAATAGTACTTTGGCGTAAGTTATCTCGTGCAACGGTTAAGTTTTCAAGATTTAAATACATTGATGGATCTGTTGCAGCATTTTTATATACCGTTACGCCACTTTTATTTGTGATATGAATACCACGATCTTCACCATGTAATGGTTGGTTTATGGCGAAAATAGCGCGGCATTGATCACCAATTAACGTTTCAGCTAAAGACGGTAAACCATCACTGTGTGCTGTTAATACACTTTTATCCGAGGTAATACCGTGTTGGAAGATAGTGACATCGTTAGCACCTAGCGTTTGGCATTTTTTATTGCTTGGAAGCACTAAAGTATAATCAATAGTTTGTACTGATTTTAGCTCAGGAACAGCACTATAACGAGTAATTAAACGCGCAGGATCCAGTTGGTTGCCATTAGCTAAATACAGCGTTTTACCTGTTAATTTGGTTAATACTTCAACTTGTGTTTGTGGATTAGTCGCAACTTGTGCCATATCTTGTAGTGACACATTAGCAGCTGCTAACTGATTTAAAATAGTGGTTTTATCTGCATCACTGCCATTACTTAATACATATTTGATTTTAGCAAGGCTAGGCATACCACTTTTCCAAGGGGTATTCATGAACTTGTTTGGTCGAATATCTAAGTAATAAGGTAAAGAAAGTTTACCGTGATAGATACGGACATTACTTTTAGCATTAACTTTATTGGTATTCTCAACTTCTACTGGTTGAGAGAAAGTAAACAGTTTATCAAGTTGTGCTGGTGTAACAGTGGGTGCGATAGCAGAACCTTTCCAGACGGTGTTCGCACCGTTCTGTAGTGCCTCTTCAGTTGCCATTTTGGCAGCAAATAACACATCACCAGAAGATAACGTTGTAAACCACGAAGAGAAGATAATATCGCGCTTTTGTACTATATCGTGGAAAGCTGCTTCGGTTGCATGAGTAATTTTTTGTGCAGGTAACAATGCAGGAGCTGGCGGTAGCTTATCAGACTTTAACAATGCATATGAATTGCTCATACCGACAGCTTCGCCATTAATGTCTTTAAGATCATCTGTAACAGCAAACATATAGTTACTTGCTGGATCTAATGGCTTAAGTAATAAAACAATTAAGTTGTCGCCTGAAACTGTTACAACAAAGTCGCCATCTTGTTGGGTTAGGCGAGTTGGCTTTGTGGTATCGTCAGGATTGGTTGGATCGCCTGATTTTATTAAATAAAAACCACTCGCTGCTGTTGTTGGATCGAGATTCTTACCAGTAAAATTAATGGTGATCGGCTGGGTTGTGCTCCAACCATCAGTTTGTCCCATAGCAACTAATGGATCTGACGTGTTGGTTTTATCTTTAGCCATTGCCTCGGTTGCAAGAGTGCCATCTTGCACATCCATAGCTAAATAAGTTGGTAGTACAAGCTTTTTATCTTTGGCAAGTAGATCAAAATTTACTTTTGTTTCCGCATTTAAGCTTGCTGCAATATTTGGGTCAATCGGTGATTGATTTTCTAAGCTGCTATTACCTTTACACGCCACTAAGCTAAGCGCAGAAGTAACTAATAATGCGATAGAACGTATTTTCATTGTGATTCCTAATGATTTTATAGTTTATTTCGCATTAAAAGCGGTAATTAACTTGGGCGGCAGCTAGGTAAGCTTTACCTGATGACGTTAAGCTGTCTTTCTCACCGACGGGTGTTTGCTCGATAAAATCAGCTTTTTTACTGTAAATATAAGTCACACCGAGATCAACAGAAAGAGCAGGGTTATAATGGTAAGTCACACCTGCTGAATACCAATAACGGTCGGTATCTGGAATACTTAGTGTTGCTTGTCCCGCTTGCTGATCAATGGCAAAGCCATAGCGTAATGTCCAAGTTGGATTGAGGGTGTAAGTTGTACCAACAGCCCAACGATAAGTATTTTTAAAGTTTTCTTTCTTAACAAAACAGCTGCCGTTAGCACATTCAGCACTGGTCGCTTTAATTTGTTTGAATTTATTGTATTGCGTCCATTGGACACTATAGCTAATAGCCCATTGTGGGTTTAGCTGGTGGAAGCCTGAAAACTCAGCTATCGCTGGCAGTGGTAGCTTAAGGTTTGCTGCAACAGTTTGATTGGGTTTGGATGTTGCTTGGCCCAAGTAGTCAGTAAAATGGCCATTAAAGTTGAGATCGACTTGTGAGCGGTAGCTTAATCCAAAACGGTTATTATTATCGAGTTCATATAACGCACCAATATTCCAACCCCAGCCCCAACTTGTGCCTTTCATATCGATAAGATTATGGCTTGGTGCGGCGTAAGATAAAGAGCCTAAACGACGGTTAAATTCTGCGGTGCCATAAACAAGACTAACACCACCACCAATACTTAATTGTGGTGATAGGCGATAAGCAATATTAGGGTTGAAGTTAACGGTTTCTAATGATGTTTTACCCGCTAAACTGCCTGCTTGCATCGCTTTTGGATAATCGGTTGTCACGCCATAATTACTGAAAATAGCTAAACCAACAGCGGTTTTGTCATTAAGCGGTTGAATGTAGTATGCCGCAGGAACAAAACTGACCGGTGAAATATCTTTTGCTGTTTCATTATGAGTGCGATCATCAATGTCAATTGATGGGTTGATAACACTAGCTACACCTGATATTTCAGCATGCTTAAACCGCGTCATTGCTGCAGGGTTACGAGCTAATACAGCAGCAGTATCTGCGACAGCTGCATCACCAGCATAAGCACGTCCAAGACCTGCAGCTGAATGTTCAGATACTTGATAACCGGCAGCATGCGCTTGGCTTGAAAGTATTGCTGTAATAATTAAGGCAATATTATTTTTATTAATGGACATTATGCTGTCTCTCTATAATTGCGAGTAGCTTCTTGCTGTTTCACCCGTCAATGACGGTAGGATTTTTAAGAGAGAGAAGTATAGTTATACCTCAAGAGAATAATAAGCAAAGATGGACAAATATCACAATAAAATGGTTTGTTTGGTTATACTTTGTTCATATTGATGGTTTATAGATGAATTTTGATTGATAAAATTGTTAAAGTATTTACTCTAATTTTGGCGATGTAAGCGATAAAGTTTTATATATTAGACGACGTTCACTGTATTTTAGGCGATGTTTACTGCGAATTTTAATCAAAAAAAAGGCCCTTTAAAAGGACCTTTATTCTCAATAATCGTGGTGATTATTTACTTTGCAAGTACTGTTTGTAGCCAAGGCCAGCCTTGCTTTTTACGGCTTAGTGTATTTTCCATCATTAATACGCCGTCAGTCGCATGGGTATCAAGAATGTGATTCCAATCACCAGTGTAAAGTAGGCGTGTAGTGCTGGTTGTGATGTCTGTTAACATCAATGCCGCCATACCAAGACCTTCTTCATCACAACGGCGCTGAAGATCAGCTTGAAGCTCTTCAATCATGCTATCAACTTGCTCAAGTGTCGCAAGTTCGATTTGACCAACAACAACGTCACGATCGTTGAAAGGGTAGCCTTTAAGGTCTTTTTCAACAAGTTGAGCTGCTGTTAAACCTGCGATATCAGTTTTAGCAATAAGAAGCGCTTTGATAAATGCTTCTAGATCTTGTACGTCAGCAATTTGAGCAAGCTCATGTACTGCATCTTTATCTTTTTGAGTGCATGTTGGAGAAGCAAAGCCTACAGTATCAGATAGGATAGCTGACATCATAAGTACTGCTAGTTCACGCGTGATCTCGTGACCTTCAATCTTAAATAAGTTGAATAGTACAGTACAAGTACAGCCGACAGGCCAGATCCATGCTTCCATTGGATTAATTGTCATTACATCACCTAGGCGGTGGTGGTCAACAATACCTACCACTTCAGCTTCAGCTAGATCATCAGGTGCTTGAGCAAGATCTGAGTAGTCAACTAGCCATACTTTCTCGCCAGCAACGCTTGTACGTAGCTCAGGAGCTGTAACACCAGCCATCTCAAGGATATGCAGTGTTTCACGGTTCATTTCACCTTGGCGAATTGCTGTCGCTTCAAGGCCACGAGCTTTAAGAAATGCTGTACAAACTAGTGCAGAACAAATGCTGTCACTATCTGGGTTTTTGTGACCTACAACTTGGATCATGATATTTCCTTTACTTTATCTGTAACAGCGCAGTGCTGTGTAACATATATAAGATGAACTTGATTCTTTATTGATTATACCCTGAAGACAGAGTGTTTTATAGGGATAAGCGTGATCAAGAACTTGGGATGGGGGAGGATTTTAGAGTATTTTGTAGAAATAACAATTAAGACAAACAAATAAAGGCGCGAGTGTCTAATCTCGCGCCTTTTTCGTTATTTGAAGATAAACTTTTTTAATTTACTGAGCTTATTTAGCTGCTTGCTCGATAGCAACAGCAACAGCAACAGTAGCACCAACCATTGGGTTGTTACCCATACCAATAAGACCCATCATTTCAACGTGAGCTGGTACAGATGAAGAACCTGCAAACTGAGCATCAGAGTGCATACGACCCATAGTATCAGTAAGACCGTAAGAAGCTGGACCTGCAGCAACGTTATCAGGGTGAAGAGTACGACCAGTACCGCCGCCTGATGCTACTGAGAAGTAAGCTTTGCCTGCTTCTAGACGTTCTTTTTTGTACGTACCAGCAACAGGGTGTTGGAAACGTGTTGGGTTAGTTGAGTTACCAGTGATTGAGATATCAACGTTTTCACGGTGCATAATTGCAACACCTTCACGTACATCATCAGAACCGTAACAGTTAATGTCACCACGTTGTGTTTTAGAGAAACGACGCTCAGAAACAACGTTTAGTTCACCAGTAACGTAATCGAATTTAGTTTCAACGTAGTTAAAGCCGTTGATACGAGCGATTAGGTATGCAGCATCTTTACCAAGACCGTTAAGGATAACGCGTAGTGGGTTAGTACGTACTTTGTTAGCATTTAGAGCAATTTTGATTGCGCCTTCAGCTGCTGCGAATGATTCGTGACCAGCAAGGAATGCGAAACATTGTGTTTCGTTGCTTAGTAGACGAGCGCCTAGACGACCGTGACCAATACCAACTTGACGTTGATCAGCAACAGAACCAGGGATACAGAAAGCTTGTAGGCCTTGACCTAGGAATTCAGCAGCTTCAGCAGCTGTTTTTGCGCCTTCTTTAAGTGCAATAGCTGTACCTAAAACGTAAGCCCAAGATGCGTTTTCAAATGCGATAGGTTGTGTTTCTTTAACGATGTTGTATGCATCAACACCATTTTCATTACAGAAATCACGTGCTTCTTCTAATGAAGCGAAACCATACTGTTCTAGTACTGGAGTAATTTTTGCAATACGACGATCAAAACTTTCAAATAATGCAGCCATGATGGAGTTTCCTCTAATTCGGTAAAAACAATTTCAGTGACGCTGTAACTCTTAAAAAGTTAAAATAAACGCGTCATTTACTTGTGTGATATAGGTCTATGATTACTCGTGACGAGGATCGATAGTACGAACTGCTTCATCAAAGCGACCGTATTGACCCATTGCTTGTTCCATAGCTTCAGCGGCTGGAACACCTTTACCGATAGATTCCATCATTTTGCCTACGTTTACAAAACGGTAGCCAATGATTTCGTCGTTGTCATCTAGTGCAATTTTAGTTACGTAACCTTCAGCCATCTCCATGTAGCGAGGGCCTTTCTCACGTGTACCGTAGTGTGTACCTACTTGGCTACGTAAACCTTTACCTAGATCTTCAAGACCAGCACCGATTGGTAAGCCGTCTAAAGAGAATGCAGTTTGAGTACGGCCGTAAACGTACTGAAGGAAGATTTCACGCATTGCAACGTTGATAGCATCACACACAAGGTCAGTGTTTAATGCTTCAAGGATTGTTTTACCAGTGATGATTTCTGAAGCCATTGCTGCAGAGTGAGTCATACCAGAACAACCGATAGTCTCGATTAGTGCTTCTTCGATGATGCCGTTTTTAACGTTAAGTGTTAATTTTGCTGCACCTTGTTGTGGAGCACAAGCACCAACACCATGGCTTACACCAGAAATAGCAATAACATCTTTAGGGCTAACCCAGCGACCTTCTACTGGAATTGGCGCTGACTCGTGCATTGGACCACGAGAGATAGGACACATGTTTTGAACTTCACTTGAGTATTGCATTGCTCTGCCTCATAGACACCGCAGTTAGGCAATAAGATAATACAAAAGGTATGCATTAGCGTATTGCTGTTAGCAGTGTAGAATTGATAATTCGTTATCGTGCAGATAATGTGACGAGGACTATATACGTTAACAACGCGACGTGTTTGAAACGAATATCGTTAGGTATTCAACAGAGAAATAACACGGTCCTCGACAATTAAAAGCCGAATGTTGTCAGACGTCATTATCCTTAAAGAAATTCAATAAGGCGGTTAAAGGAGGAACATCATCTCCCGCTATAAAGATAAATATCAAAGGATTCTTTATAGCAACAAAACTGATTATATTATCTATTTTGCTAATGAAATAAATATACGCTTTTTTTTGTATTCAATGTTATTTAAATTCTGGAAAAAAGATTTCAATTATGAAATCATTAACTGATAATTATTCTTATTATTAATTCGCGTATTTCATATACCTGGTTTTCAGTTAAGGTGTTGATATTTAATTGGTTTGTTTTTGCTCTCTAATATTCAAAAAACATATATAACAATATTGAGTTTAAATGTATTATTATTTAATCAATGTTAAATGATAATTGTTTTTATTAACTTATTGGAGAATGTCATTGCAAGACTTTATTTATAGTGATCAACTTTGTTTTCGAAATATAAATATTAATGTTCCGGTTAATTATGAACAAATAACCGACGGTTCATTGACGATTTATGCACGAGAAGTCGTTCATAAATCAAACCGTGATAAAAATTTACCTTGGTTAGTATATTTGCAAGGCGGTCCAGGCTTTGCTGCACCACGACCAGATGCCAATAGCGGCTGGCTAAAAACGGCATTAAAATATTATCGCGTACTTTTACTTGATCAACGTGGTACTGGCGCAAGTAGTGCCATTACTCATCAAACGTTAGCGGGAAAGTCTGCTGAGCAACAGGCTGAATACTTAACCCATTTTCGAGCTGATAACATTGTTCGAGATGCGGAGCAATTACGCCAGCATCTTGGTATTAAACAGTGGGCGTTACTAGGACAAAGTTTTGGTGGCTTCTGCGCATTACATTATTTGTCTTTTTACCCACAAAGCTTATCGCGAGTCTTTATTACCGGTGGCATACCATCGATAACTGCAACAGCTGATGAAGTGTATCAAGCGACCTATAAAAGAGTTGCGGATAAGAATAAAGCATTCTTTAAGCGTTTTGCTGGCGTACAACAACAATGTAATGCTATTGCTGAGTATCTTTCAAATAATCAAACTTATTTGCCAAATGGACAATTGTTCACTGTTGAGCAATTTCAGACTTGGGGTATAGGATTAGGGGGAACCGGGGGGGATCTAGCGATGTATTATGCGTTAGAAGATGCATTTGTCGATATCGAGGGACAACAACAACTGAGTTATAACTTTCTTAATACCATGTTGAATCAGCAGAGTTATCAGACCAATCCTATTTATGCTATTTTGCATGAAGCGATATATTGTCAGCAACAAGCTTCTGAGTGGGCAGCTGAAAGGGTGCGTTCTCAATATCCACAATATCAGTACCAAACGGGCAAAGATGTGAGTTTTACTGGTGAAATGGTGTATCCATGGATGTTTGATCAAATGACATGCCTACAACCATTACGTGAAGCTGCACATTTACTGGCACAAAAAAAGGATTGGCCGCAATTATATTGTCCGCAACAGTTAGCCAATAATAGCGTGCCCGTCGCCGCTGCAGTTTATGTTGAAGATATGTATGTTGAATACCAATATAGCTGTGAAACGTTGGCATTATTAGCAAATGCTAAGTCATGGCAGACTAATCAATATGAACATAATGGCTTACGTATTGATGGTGAATATATTCTAGAACAGCTTATTGCGTTAGCTGATACGCTTTAAAGTTAGATATAAAGCCAATAAGAAAGGTGTATTTATTTTGTCACTTAAGGTGAAAATGCAGCTTATTGGTATAAAATGTTATAATATAACATTTATATTTCTGGTACTAAGTGGTAATGTAACGCATTCAAAATTGATGTGGATTAATGATCCTGACCGATTTTTGATATAGTTGTTGTTAGTACCCTAATTTCGGTATTATTTAGTCATAATCAAATGCCCCTTTACAGCAGGGACATGAAGCAATGCTTAGGAAAAATATGGTAAATGTTAGGGCAAGAGTGCCTTTTAAAGTAGGTCTTAACAGCAATATCCCCGCTGAATTGCTTTCGTTCAATGGTCTTGAATCAGGCAAAGAGCACGTTGCTATTATTTTTAAAGGTGCAGATAAAACGCTGGCTCCTTTGGTTCGTATGCATTCTGAATGTTTAACCGGCGATGTGTTTCATTCTTCGCGTTGTGATTGCGGTGAGCAGCTTGATGAAACTATCGAAAAAATGGGCAATGTTGGTGGCATCATTCTTTATTTACGTCAAGAAGGGCGAGGCATCGGTTTATATAATAAAATTGATGCTTATGAATTACAGAGCCAAGGTATGAATACCTATGAGGCTAATAATCATCTTGGTTTTGGTGATGACTTACGTGAATTCTCTGAAGCAGCCCAAATGTTGAATGCATTAGGGACCAATGAAATACGTTTAGTAACTAATAACCCTAAAAAGATTTGTGATTTAGAACAACACGGCATTAATATTATTGAAGTTGTTGGTACTAAAGCACATGTGAAAGACGGTAATGAACATTATTTGAAAGTGAAGGCTTCGCACGGTAAACACCGCTTAAAGTTTGACTAACAGTAATAGCTTTAAATAGCCCCGTAGTATTTTTATTCTTAAAAAGTGAAAGTATTACGGGGCTTTTTTTGACTAAAAATGACTGTTATTCCTGCCATTTATTCAACATTAGTTTTTCTAATGCAATTGATAATAAACAATCGTGCGTGAAAGACAATATTCACTTGTTAGTTATTAAGCAGAAGATTATTATTTGCGCTTATTTTACAGGCATAGATACTATTTAAACGAACCCGCTTCGTATTTGATAGCAGAGATACTCTATTCTATATTTTTCTTCTTATTTAATATGTTGATTATTAATAATTAACTAACAATATTAATCTTTTTGAGGGTGATGGTTGTGATTAAGCAATCTTCGGCTAGTGGCATGAGTAAAGTATTACTTTTACTCATTATTTTGGTTGCTGTTGGGCAAATGACACAGACAATGTATGTGCCAGCAATTCCTGACATGGCAACATTTTTTTCTGTAAAATCCGCATACTTACAAGCAGTAATGGCTGTATACCTAATTCCTTATGGGTTATCACAGTTTATTTATGGTCCATTATCTGATCGTATCGGCCGTCGCCCAGTGATTATCTCGGGCATGGTTATTTTTCTTATTGGTACTATTGGTACATTATTATCATCAAATTTCCACTGGTTTTTAGTTGCGACCTTTATTCAAGGTTGTGGTACTGGTTGTAGTGGCGCAATGTGTCGTACAGTACCGCGTGATAGCTATGATGGTGATGATTTACATCAAGCGAATAGTTTAATTAGTATGGGGGTTATTTTATCTCCACTGATCGCACCAGTTTTGGGCGGCTACCTTGCTAAACATTTAGGCTGGGAATCAGTTTACGGATTTCTGTTAGTGTTTGGTGCAGCTGTTACTGTTGCAATGATGAAATATTTTAGCGAAACATTACCACCTGAAAAACGTCATGCAGAGCGTGTATTGGTGAGCTACCGTTATGTATTAAGTAATCGTCGTTTTCAAGGCTATGTTATTTGCTTAATCGCAACATTTGCAGGTATTGCAGTGTTTGAAGCATCAGCTGGGGTGTTACTTGGTAGTGTATTGAAATTAGATCCAATCACTGTAAGTTGGTTATTTATTTTACCATTACCTGGTTACTTAGGTGGGGCGTGGTTATCTGGCCGTTTAGTTCGACGTTTAGGTCTTGATCGCGTATTAGTTATCGGCATGATTGCATTAGTATTGGGTGCGATGACGATTATTATTCCTGGTTTTGCTGGCTTAGTAACAGTGACGAGCTTGATCGGCGGTGCATTTTTGTACTTTATTGGTACTGGTATGCTAGCACCCGTTGCAACGACTGCGGCAGTGCAACCTTTTCCTAATCACGCAGGAACAGCAGGGGCTGTACTGGGCGGATTACAAAACGTCGGTGCTGGTGCTGCAACATTGGCAGCATCATTTATGAGTGCACAAAGTCAATTTAGCTTAGGTGTTGTGATGACAGTAATGGCAATTATCGTGGTGATGAGTTTATGGTGGATCCGTTACAGTAAACAAGATACAACCATTTTGGCTCGCTAATCGTTTTAATTGTTAATCATAGTGTTAGTGCAATAAAAGGCGCGGAATATAACGTTCAAAAGAGTTCATCTCTCGTTGATAGTATATTCCGCGCCTTTTTGTATGGTTCAGCGTTTGAACTTAGTCACGCTTCCATAAAATATGACAACCTTTGTTCTCAGGATCGCGGCTGATCAATAAACGAGCGAAAACATCATCAAGTTCGTCATTTTCTTCATTAACTAGGCCAACACATACTTCTGCGTAAAGATCTTTATCAATTTCACAAGCAAGATGTTCTTCCCAGTCATCACGAGTTTCAACAACTTCAGCTGCACCACGATCATCAAATTGCATTGTAAATAATAATACGTCTGCTGGCTCTAAGTTATCCGCTGCCATTTCTAGAAAAATATCGTATGCAACGTCAATAACATCATCGTATGAAATAAGGTTTTCTGTTTCCATGATACTGATTGATCTCTATCTATGTATAGTAATGTTATTATACCCAAACCCTCGGAATATGCGATATTTAGCAGTAATGGTTGGTTTGAATGCACTTAGTATCGATAGGGGGGGCAATAAAAATAGGCTTTATAGATAAGTTAATGATAAAAAAGATAATAACTATCGTTAATCTTGTCGTTAATATAGGTAGATTATGTGATGAGTAGATGTTGTGGCTAAGTTTTTACCTTGTTTGGATAATCAAACCACTTTTCAATTAGATTTTATGCCATTGCTAGTGGCGGCTGTAACAGATTTACAGTCACAAGTGGAGACATTACACAGTATTTATCTAAATGGCAGTATCGCTTATCGACAGGCAACAAAGGGATGTTGTGATCTTAACCTGACAGTGGTGATAACTACGCCATTAACAGCGGTGCAACAGCATCGAATTACCGTTGTGTGTCAAAATTTACTGCAGCATTATCCTGTTGTTACCAATGTTGATATTACATGGTTATTGCTTGATGAAGTGCTATCTATCAGTGCAATTTTTAAGTGGGGGTTTTGGCTAAAACATTGCAGTGTCTGTTTATATGGTATTAATCTTGGTGAACAATTTGGTTATTTTGAGCCTTGTTGGGAGATCGCAAAAGTCTTTAACGATGATATCGCCGCTTTTTTAGAGACTATGCAGCAGCAAATAAGGCGTACAACAAGCATGGTTGAGTATCAAGTGTACTGTCGCCGTGCGGGTAAAAAAATGCTCAGAAGCTGCTTTATGTTGGTTGCATGTCGCATTGATGGTTGGGCTTATAGCGATCAACAGTGCGCAGATTATTTCTTAACAGTTTACCCTGATAAAACAACTGAGATTGAACGGTTATTTGTACTAATTAATGGTCCGGTAGTGCCTAAAAAAGCCTCATTATTTTTGTTATCGCAATGGGGTGGGTGGATTGTGAATGAGTTTAATCAAATTGAACGAAAGATAGGTTGACGCTGTTATTGTCATATTAAAGTAGATTGAGGTTTTTTTGCAGTCACATTCAACTGGGTTTGTATTAACTCGTCAAAGTCGAGATATTAAAGGACAAACGGAAATTGTTCTGTGGGTGAAAACGACCACCGGTCCTTATCGATTATCGATTGTTGGTGATAAACCGGTTCTTTTTCTCTGTGCTAGTCAGCAGCAGCAAGCCATGGAAATTATTCGCACGGCTAATATTGCTGTGCAATGGAAACCATTAGCCCTTAAAACATTTCAACATCAACAAGTCGTGGGTTGTTATAGCGACACCATCCGTGACAATCTTATTATCAGCAAATGTTTGCATGCTGAGGGCATTAAGCCGTTTGAAGCGGATATTCGATTGGCCGATCGCTTTTTGATGGAGCGTTTTATTCGCGGTGGCTTAATGTTTACTGGCGATGTTAAATCACGTAATGGTTACCATGATGTATTGTTTGCCAAAGCTAAAGCTGCTGATTACATTCCTGATTTAAGCTTAGTATCGTTAGATATTGAGTGTTCAGAAAAAGGCGTTTTGTATTCAATCGGTATGCATAGTGAGATGGATAGTCGTGTCATCATGGTTGGAGAACAGCCTACTGATTATCAAGCGAATGATGAGCTATTTATTGAATGGGTAACAGACGAAAAAGCGTTATTGTTGGCATTAGAATCATGGTTTATTGAATATGATCCCGACATCGTTATTGGTTGGAATGTGATTGATTTTGATTTTCGTCTATTACTGCATCGCGCAGAATGGAATAAGATTAATCTTCGTATTGGCCGAGGTAAACAAACACCTCATTATCGCCGCTCGACTCAAAATGCTAATCAAGGCTTTATCAGTATTCCTGGTCGTGTGGTGATGGATGGTATCGATACGTTAAAGACGGCGACTTACAATTTTCGTTCATGGTCCTTAGAAGCTGTCGCACAAGAATTATTAGGTGAAGGTAAAGCGATTCATAATGTGCATGATCGTATGGCTGAAATTAACCATATGTTTAAGCATGATAAATTATCGTTGGCCAAATATAACTTACAAGACTGTAAACTCGTCACGCGTATTTTTAAACATACCCATTTATTAGAATTTGCCATAGAGCGTAGCCGTCTTACAGGGGTTGAACTTGATCGTATTGGTGGTTCAGTTGCCGCTTTTACTAATCTTTATATGCCACAGTTACACCGAGCGGGGTATATCGCACCTAACCTTGAAAGTGAAAATTGGATAGCCAGTCCTGGTGGTTATGTAATGGACTCCAAACCTGGGCTCTATGATTCAGTATTGGTACTCGATTTTAAGTCACTGTATCCGTCAATTATTCGCTCATTTAGAATCGATCCGATGGGGTTAGTGGAAGGCTTATTATTAGAAGAGGGTAAAGCTGAACATCAAGCTATTGCTGGCTTTCGTGGTGGTCAGTTCCATCGAACTCGGCATTTTTTACCTAAAATGATTGAGTCTTTATGGGCGGCACGTGATCGTGCTAAACGTGATGGCGATAAAGCTTTCTCACAAGCGATTAAGATCATTATGAACTCGTTTTATGGTGTTTTAGGTTCATCAGGTTGCCGTTTTTTCGATCACCGTTTAGCGTCATCAATTACCATGCGTGGTCATGAAATTATGAAGTTAACCCGTGAGTTGATTGAAGCAAAAGGTTATGAGGTGATTTATGGCGATACAGATTCGACGTTTGTATCACTTAAAAAAAGCCATTCTCAAACAGACGCTAATATCATTGGCAATGTTTTAGTTGAGCATATTAACAACTGGTGGCAGCAGCATCTTCAGCAGCAATATGGGTTAGTATCAGCCCTTGAAATTGAATATGAAACCCATTATCACAAGTTCTTAATGCCAACAATTCGTGGCCAAGAAACGGGCAGCAAAAAACGCTATGCAGGATTAGTCTGGCGAGGTGATGTAGAACAAATGGTGTTTAAAGGTTTAGAAACTGTGCGAACCGATTGGACGCCACTGGCGCAACACTTTCAGCAAACACTGTATTCAATGGTGTTCCATGATCTAAATGTTGATGATTATATTCGTGACTATACCAATCGCACTTTGGCTGGGGAGTTTGATGATCAACTAGTGTATCGAAAGCGTTTGCGGCGTAATTTGGATGATTATCAGAAAAATATTCCGCCACAGGTGCGTGCTGCACGATTAGCAGATGAGATGAATACCAAATTAGGGCGGCCATTACAGTATCAAAATAAAGGTGCGATAGAATATATATTTACCACATCTGGTGCTGAGCCTATAGAGTATCGGCAAAGCGCTATTGATTATAATCACTATTTAGAAAAACAGTTAAAACCTGTTGCTGATGGAATTCTTATTTTTATTGGAAAGTCGTTTGATAATATAACTGCGCCACAGTTAGGTCTTTTTTAATAATAAAATAAAACGCGCCATATTAGGCGCGTTTCTATTTTAACAACGGTTATTTAATCAAAGTAAACGACACTCTTTACTGTATCAGTCGTTGCTAGAATTGGGTCGAAATTAATAACACCGCGGTTTTGAGTACAAATTTTATAGACATTATCACACTCAAAAATAGCTAAAATTTCATCATCAGCACGAAAAATCTCAGGAGGTAATTTTCCGACTTCACCGATACATTCAATGCCTTCATGGGTCCAAACTAGCTTTTGAATACGTTTGTCATTCGTAGGTGTCGGTGCTGAAACATGCTCTGCAATTGATGAGTAAACAGACTGTGCTTGATCAGTATCTTTAGCCAATGGTACAAAAAAATCCATGGTTCCCTCCAGTTAATACATTAATTATATAAGAGACAAATAATGTATTTAATCAATAAATAAATTGTTATCTACCGTGATAATGCTAATAACCTTAGCAGAACTAGTAACTAAAAAGCAACATAGCAAAACAACAAATAAGATTCTTAATAAACACATTGACTTAATATTATTAACATATCGAGTGGGTTTGTACGATTTAAATACAGTTGAGACAGAATATATTATGCTAAATAAATACAACAGGAATCGTTAAAGCGTGGAGTAATATGGAGCAACTGGACTTTTTTGATGTGCCAAGCCCTTGTGTTGGCTGTTGTCAGGTCAATAATCGAGGTTATTGCAAAGGATGCTATCGCAGTCGTGATGAACGTTTTTATTGGCAGCAAATGACGGCAGATCAAAAAATCAAGGTTATAAAATTATGTCGGCAGCGGTATGTGCGAATAATGCGGCGTAAACAAAAGCAAAATAATCCTCAAGAAGCTGATGCTCAATCACCTCAACAACCATTTATATTCGATGATTTTGAGAAAGGTGGGGTATAAAAAAAGCACTCCGTAGAGTGCTTTTTTGAAGAGTTTTATGAACACGCAATTAGATGCGTTTAAAGTCCATGTGCTCAACCTTTGGCTTGTACACGTGACGTTGGATGTCTTGAGGCTTAACCTTAACTTCCTGGCCATCGATTACAAGAACAAAACCTTCGTAGAACTCAGGCTTATCCATTTGGTTGATGATATCACTGTGCTTAAGAGTGATAGCTACTGGTGCAGCTTCGCCACCGTAAACGATTGCAGGGAAGTGATCAGTAAGACGTAGGCGGCGGCTCGCACCTTTACCAAGGTCTGTACGTACAGTTGCATTAAATTTCATAATCAATACTCTTTGATTTAATAATTCACTAAGTAATGCGACCTTACTTAGCGTCGTAAAACGAGCGCGCATACTAACAATCCCAATAAGGACATGCAAGCATATTAGGCATGATATGAGTTTTTTTATTATATCTGCGTATTATTGGTGAATATATCGACGTTTTACTTAGTTTTTATGTGGCTAAACAACTGCTTATTTTTGTAAACCTATTTTTTAAAAGCTGAATGATAATGATAGTAATTATCATTCCTGTATGTATAATCATCATTCGAACCGTATCGTTGGATTTTTGTTAAAGCAGGGAATTATGAATAAGCAACTGACACTTATCGCCAGCTCACTCGTTATGGCATTTTCTTCACCTTCACTTTTTGCGCAAGATAGCGTATCTCAATTTGATGAAATTGTTGTTTCTGGTACTCGAACAGAGGAGGCGATAAAAAACATACCGGCTTCGGTCGCTAAAATAACGTCTGAACAAATGAATAAAAACCTTGCTACAGACGTTAAGCAAGCATTGAAATACGAACCTGGTGTGTCTGTTAATGGTCATGGTCGATTTGGTATGGAAGATATTACCATTCGAGGCATGAAAGGCAGTCGCGTTAAAGTATTAGTCGATGGAGTTGAACAGCCTGCATCTTATAATCCTGGTGCAGATGCGATGCGTAAAAATAGTAATAAGTATGAAATTGATACGCTAACAGCGATTGAGGTTAACAAAGGGCCGACATCGACACTTTATGGCAGTGATGCTTTAGGCGGTACTGTGATTATGCGTACCAAAAACCCTGAAGATTTATTACAAGGTGAAACATCACATGTAGGCTTGAAAAGTGGTTATGCCAGTGCCGATGATCAATATAAATTAGGCGTAGAGGCTGCAAAACAAATCGGTGACTTGGAAACAATGTTCATCTATACCTACCGTAATGGCCATGAAACCGATGCTTATAATACCCATGATGATAGCAAAGGTGTTACGCGTAAATCGGCTGATCCATTAAATATTGAATCGCATAACGTATTAGCTAAAGCTTTCTATCAAATAAACAATGCTAACCGTATTGGCTTCACAGGAGAGTATTACACACGTAATGCGAATGGTGATATTTTATCGCGTGATGGTTATACGATAGCGCCCGGTTTTACTTATACTAAAACCCGTGGTGACGATGAAGACACTCGCAAACGCTTTGGTTTTGAGCATGAGTGGTTAGCTGAAAATGTGGTGTTTGATTCATTGAAATGGCAAGTTAATTGGCAGCAACAACGTAGCCAGCATGATAATTATGATCATACTGATAGGCTTGGTAATCGTAATCGTTATCGCGCAGGTAAAGATACCAGCACGCAATTTGATATTCAGTTTGCTAAAGCGATTGAGTTGGCGCAATCACGTCACCAACTGACATATGGCGCGACCGTTGTTAATGATAAGTTTGATCTAAACTATATCGACTATAACTTAGATAAAGGTACTTCAAAACCCGGTCCAACCGAAGTACCAACAGCAAAATCTGAAAAACGCGGCGTATTTATTCAAGATCAAATTTTCTTGTTGAATGATAAAGTTGTAGTGACAGCTGGCGCGCGTTATGACGAGTTTAAAGCTAAGCCTGATGCCGATTCTGGTTTAAAAGATCATGATAGTGATGCATTTACGGGGCGTTTAGGTGCTGTTTATCATTGGACTAATAAATTTAGTACTTACGCTCAATACAGCCAGGGCTTTAGAGCACCGACACTATATGAAATGTATTACAATAAAGATAATCATGCACATGGGTATAAGATTGTCTCTAATCCGAATCTTAAACCTGAGGAAAGCAATTCTTACGAGTTAGGTTTTCGTGCTGAAAACCATGTAGGTAATGTAACGGGTTCTGTTTTCTATAATGATTATTCTAATTTTATTCAAGAAGTTACTACTGAAGTGAATGATTTTAAGACAACAACCAATGAAAATGTAGAAAAAGCTCGTATTTATGGTGCCGAGTTATCCGCTAATTTATGGCTTGATGAAATTATCAACGCCCCAATGGGTACTTATGCTAAAGCGACCATTGCTTATCAAGATGGTGAAGATAAGCAAACAGGAAAAACGCTTGATACCATTGCACCATTAACATCTGTGGTCGGTATTGGTTATGATGCGCCAAATGAAACATGGGGTACGGCATTAGATGTGACCATGGTAGCGGCTAAAGATAATTGGCAAGATAAAAATAACCTTAACGTAGCAGGCTACACGGTTATTGACTTAACGACTTATTACCATCCAGTAAAAGACATGACAGTACGAGCAGGCCTGTTTAATGCGCTAGATAAAGAATACTGGCAGTATCAAGATATGGCAGGCGCTAATAAGACTACTAATGGTATTGAGCGTCGTAGTCAGCCTGGGCGTAACTTTGGTATTAATGTTAACTATGATTTCTAATCGATTACGGTAATTTTAAATACTCTAAATAAGCCGTGTGATAATCTTATATTATAAAGATTATTTACACGGCTTTTTTGATTGCGGGTATTTAATAATTAGCTGTTTTTTAGCACTGCATTATCTTCAATTACAATTAATGGTTCAATATCACTGTCTTTTTTAATTACCAATGAATCATCTGAACGTAAACACACACCGCCGTAATTACCATCGACAGTAAAGGTACAAACCTGAATATATTTATTCGCCACTTTAGGTAAACACCATAGTTGCTGATAGATATTTTTTTGGTTATTAAATTTGCCATCGGTGGTATCTAATACTGAATCGTTATGACTGACTAGATCAATATTGCTGCCACAGCGCCCTGCAATGGGTTTTATTGCATAACCTGTTTTACGAAGTTCATCGGTGATCGTGAAGTCGGTATCCAACAAATAATGATGGTGAGGGAATAAAGACCACAATACAGGTAATATTGCTTTGTTACTTGGGATCACAGTCCATAGCGGCTCAAATACTTTAATTTCAGGGCGAAGCAAAACATCGATTAAGCGCACTTTAGTATCAGGGTAGCCCGTGTGAATAGGCACTGCGGCATATTCAGTGCTGCTGACTTCGCGTACTTGATCCATTGCAGTTTCCCATGCCCATGTTTTCCATACACATTGAATTAAACGTTGGTCGTCATCGATTAATTGTCCAATACTGTTCCAATGGATCCCGTCTAAGCCTTTGAGTATTTTGCTCTTAATGCCAGCCAAGGTTAACGCTTTTTGCATGAATAATGCGTGATAATCTTCCTCTGCATCATCATCTTGCATAATATGCACAAAATCGTACTCTTGGCTGTATTTCCATACACTAGCAAGCTCATTCAGTAAATCTTCAGCAGGACTATTTTCAGTGATATCGCCGCCTTGCTCAGCCCATTTTTGAATGATCAAACATGCTTCAGTGTGACAAGAAGCAGAATCAGCATTGTATTCATAGACCTTCAACCCATCTTCAGACATACAGAAATCAAGGCGGCCCGTTAACATGCTATGACGATGTTTTTGCCATGATAACCGTAAACGAGGCCACAGTATTTTTGGTATATCAAACAGTTTAAGCAAGCTATCGTCTTGCAGTACTTTATCAGTGGCGTGTAAGTACATTAAATGCAATTCGTTAGTGGCTTTGGCTAATTCATGTTCAGCGCTTTCAGATATGGTGAAATAACGATAAATATCATCGTTAAGTAACTGGTCGCTATTCGCTTGCTGGTAAGTTAATTCAAGTGGATCAGTTTCATCTAACCAAGGGCTTGAGAATTGTGCTTGGTTATCACGATAACGACATTGAATATTCAGTAACTCAGGTGAAGGAGAGGGTTGAGGTAAACAGTCATGTGCCTCAATGTTATAAGCCATCCAGCCTAAAATTTCAGAATCATCAAAAGTATCTTTAATGGTGTAGCAACCATTTTCAACCTGCAAGGTTAATTCTCTAGTCCATTGTTGGCCTAATGGCAGGAGCTCAAAAGTGACGTTTTGTTCTGCGATCATCACTTTGTTATCGATAATTTGAGTAATGATTGCAACGTGACCTGTTTCTTGAAACTCACCGCCTTTTTGCCATATTAACAATGAACCTGCGACAGGCGCTTGGTGAGCACCATTAGCAAATGCGTACAACGGTAAGATTTTATCGTTAACGACTTGGCGTAAGAAACGCAACGAAAAAATCTCATATGCCATACCAACATCGGTAAATACCAAGCCATAATTGATATATAAAAAACGGCGAGCAAATTCAACACATTGCCATTTATAACCCATATATTCACCATGCACATAGCTACGCATGGCAGAATCATCAGCGTATTCATTTTCATCAATGGTGCTGTAATCAGAAGAGTAAATCGCAATACCTCCAGGGGCATAGCCCAATAAAGTACCGAAAGGAGCATTATTTGAAGTGTTGTCTGTGTTCATTATCTTGGCCTAGTTGATGATTTAACTTTGTACGACCGATGATGTGGCTCAGAGTATTGAGCAAGTAAAGTATGCATTCGCATCAGGGGGAGTATAGAAAGAATAATTTTTTAATAAGCTAAAACTTTCATAACTCGTTTTCAATCAAGAATATGAAATTGTAATTATTTTTCAATGATTTGAATTATTAATGCAATTAAAGAGTATTTGAGAGTGACTAAAAATCAATATCAGTCGCAGTTTATAACAGCGTTTTTTATTATGATGGATTTTACATAGAGCTTATCTTTCAAAGGGACTGAAAATGACAAACAAAAAACAAAGAGATATCGAAAAACAATATTCAAATGCAGAGTTTGCTGCCAAGTTGCGTCGTTTGGCTGATGCAGTAGAAAACGACACACGGTTTGAGATTCAAATCGCAGGTGAGCGCGTTTATGTGCCGGTTAGTGCTGAATATAGCATAGAGCATGAGCGTGAAAGGGATGAAGAAGAAATCGAGTTTCAAATTAAATGGCGTAATGATTAAGAGCTAATAATGAAAAACAGAACAGTTGTTACATTATGTTGTTGTGCAGCATTGCTATTTTCTATTAAGAGTGCAACTGCTGTCAATAATGATATTACTTGGGTTAGTCCAACAATTCTTGATTTAAAACAAGCGCATAATCTTTGCCCATTAATTAAAAAATCAGCCAATATCTTTATTAAAGAAACCAATGATGCAATCAAAGAAGGTCTAACGATAGTTGAGCCGTCTTTATATCAATGGCCTTTACAGATAGACGAGAAGCCTTATCTCGCGGTGCAATATTCTTCATCTATATACTGTGGTTCACGAGGTTGTAGTACTTACCTTTATGCGCTTAACGGCAGCGAGTGTACTGAATTAGATTTTCCTCATATTTCTCAGCAAGATATTGGTGTGAAAGGTGATCACCTCTACGTTCAAGGCGATCGTTGTGGTATTTGGTCACTGGCCGATGAACTCCACTATGTGATTAATCTGCCAAATTGCGACGATGATAAAGAGTGGGATTTATCGACAGTTAAAACCTTTGGTGATTACACTGTAGCGCAGTCTTATCCAGAGGGATCTGGTAGTTATGTCGGCAAAATGGCATATGTGCAAGTAGGTGGTACACGACAAACACTCACGTTTGAAGCGAATGAAGCAACAGGTTGGTTAACTTATAATGTGGACGGCAAAGTCGTGCAGTTAATTATTGATAACGATTTTATCAGTGATTCACAGCTTGATATAAACGTAATGAGTTTAATTAAAAATGCCCACAAGATGAGTGTTGTGGTTGATAACACAGTCTATGACGTATCAACCAAAGGATCGGGTGCAACCATGATTTACTTGAATGAATTTCCACGCTGGGTGGAGCGGGTAAAGTAAATCTAAAAGGATTATCACATTGTATTTTAACCAATAAATTACATTAAGAAGTGGTAATTTTGACAGTAAAGAATTTGTTGCTGGTGGAATGGTTTATTTTAAGGGATTAGTTAAATATATGGCTGTCCAAAATCTTTTTACAATATCAGCGTAAATCATAAGAATAAGCGTCTAGACTGTAATTATTCAGATTAATGCTAGAGGTTTATATGTTAAAAATATCACTTATATCCGTGCTGATATTGGGTTCTTTACAAGTGTTTGCAGCAAAACCGATGGATGATGCTATCACCGCTATGTGTGATAATTTAAAAAAGTGCACCATTGAACATTTAGGCATGAAACAAAAGATTAATGATGAAGAGAAGTCATTAATTATCACTGCATTTGATAAAAAATGCGATTCGATGAAAAGCCACTATCATCATTATATAGAGCACAATCCAGATATTCATGATAATGCTGTTGCATGTGTACATCGTTTATCTAAAGCAAGTTGTGATGATTTATTGAACGATAAAGAAGATGCAAATTGTTTAATATTTACAAAAGATAAATGATAGAAATAGCGTTAAGTAAAATAAGAGAAGCTAACTGGTAACATCTCTTATTATACTTTTGAATGATAGTACTGCTTATTTTTGATATTGATCTAAATCGAACAATTTATCTCTAATCGCCCAGAAGCGACCACTTTTTCGAGCAATAATAATTTCTGGCGGTCTTAAGCGGTGTTCATTGTTTGCAACTTTTGTTGGGGCAGTATCAGTAAAAGGACGATGTCTATCGACTAAGTGCGGGTTAATAAACTTAGTTAGAAAATCATTCTTTTGGGTTTTGGTTGATAACTGCCAAATCTCGTTAATTTCGTTGTCTTCATCACCAATATAAACCACTTTAAGTTGTGGCTTACCAAATTTGTTTTTCCCTGGCTCTAAGCGCATGTCGGTGCACTTCATGATCATCGCATCTTTAAGTTTTAACGCTTCACGCAGTTTTTTATCTGGATCCACCATCACTGCATCGCATTGATGGCACCTTCGAGCTGCAATATCGTTATCAGCGCCGCATTCTTCGCAATATTTAGCGCGGAAACGGTAACCACATTCTTCACGCTCACCAGTGTCATCATCTTCAAAATAGCCTTGGCAACGACGACCGTAATGCTCAACTAGAAAACCCGCAGGATCAAGTTTGCCCCAAAAGCTGTTATTGAAACCGCAGGCAGGGCAGGGAACCATCACTACTTCACTGTCGCTATTGGGTTTAGGATCGCCGACTTCTGGCTGGTAGAGATCGTAACAGTTACCTGCATATTCAAGAATTAGGCAGTCTTTTTTACCTTCAAATAAGCGTAAACCACGGCCGACGATTTGTTGATAAAGACTGATTGATTCTGTTGGGCGCAACACGGCGATTAAATCGACATGGGGCGCATCAAAACCGGTGGTTAATACTGATACGTTAACTAAATATTTGATTTTTTGTGCTTTAAAATCATTAATGATCCGATCTCGCTCATCAAGAGGGGTATCGCCGATAACAAGTGCTGCATTTTCATGAGCAAGGTATCCCATGATTTCTTGAGCATGATTAACGGTTGAAGCAAAAATCATGATCCCACGGCGATCTTTTGCATAATCAATCACTTGATCGATGATCATCGGTGTTGCGCGACCTGATTGCTCTATCACACTATCAAGATCGGCTTCTTTATAATGACCGGTATTTGATGGTGTCAGTGATGAGAAATCATAGCCTAATACCGCCATATCCATGACCTTTGGCTCAGTTAAAAAGCCTTCATCAAGTAGGTAACGGATGGGTAATTCAAAAATACAATCTCGAAAGAAGCGCTCTGACTCGGTTTTTACTTGGCCTCGAGTGTGATATTTGTAAATCCAACCCATGCCTAATCGATAAGGTGTGGCTGTTAGTCCAAGCACTTTGATATTTGGATTGACAGTTTGTACGTGTTTGATGACTTTACGATAAGCGCTGTTTTCATCATCAGGCACACGGTGACATTCATCGATAACTAATAAAGAGAATTGTTCTTTAAATTTATCGAGGCTATTTGCCATTGATTGTACAGAGGCAAAAACGACCTGCTGATCGGTTTCTTTTCGACCTAAACCTGCGGAAAAAATGGCGGCTTTAAGACCATAGCTTTCATATTTTGCGTGGTTTTGTTCAACTAATTCTTTTACATGAGTTAGCACTAAAACGCGGCCGCGAGCAATACGGGCTAATTCAGCGACGACTAGACTTTTACCAGCCCCTGTTGGTAATGCAAGTACGGCGGGAGAGTTATGTTTACGAAAATAATGTAGGGTGGCGTTAACACTATCTTGTTGGTAAGGGCGTAAAGTATACATATTGTAAATCTGCTACAAATAAACTTTAACTAGTGTACATTTAACCAGTAGTTTAGCAAGTCACTAGGTTGATTTTATCATGTTGAATAATAGGAGAGGATCATAACAATAAGTAATTAGTTGCATTACTTAATGAGAACATAGTAACATATTGATATAAATTATGTTTTGTAGAATACATAAATGGACTTTTTAAATAAAAGAATAAAGCGGTCATGCTTAATATTATCACTCTTAATACTTATAGTTGGATGTAATAAAGAAAATACATTAAGCCATAATAGTTTCTTAAATAATAAAGAGGCAAACTTTGATGGTGCAAAAATATATGTATTACATCAGCGCCAAATTAAAGAATTAGAAGCAATAAGCAAAAATGATTCATTTAATTCGGTTAATCATCATATTGGAATGATTAATAAGCTAATTGATACACCATTAGTTGATATTCATTCTGCACAAATTCAACAATTACAAACGGTGATGAAAAGTAATCAATATAATCAACCTGGCTGGAATGCCGTAGTTAAAGAGGCCTTATCATCATTAGCAGAGAGTAAGAGTAGTGGTGCAACTTTAAGAACTAAATACCAATTAAAGCAATATATTATTGATAATAAAACGGCAATAATGGATGCATTTAAGATTCAACAACAGCATTTAGCTTATGATGCTTTCGTTAGACTTGCGATAACTGTTGATATTGATGCTGACGGTCATTTTGACTTACCTATTTTAAATAATAGTAATGATCGTATCGTTACTATAGTTGATATGACTCAAGTACGTAATGCTCGTTATCAAGCAATTATATTTGAAACTAATGAGTCAAATATTAATATTAAAAGTTTGAATGCTAATAATACTCAACAAATTAATAAGACAGTGCAAGAAATTGCGACTAATTTAGCGTTGAGAATATAAATTAAAATAAACGTAACAGGTTTTATTTTTAAAAATTAAGACGCAATAGGGATAATTATTGCGTCTATTTTATGTTATTCGCTTTTTAGTTGGCTTTGTGACCATGATCCATAGCTGCTATTTGGCATCACAATCCATTGAGTACCAAATTGTTGCTGTTGTTGGACAACCAGTTTACGTTGTTCTGTAGTTGGTTTATGAGTTTTAAACTCAGCAGCAAAATCAGCCAAACTATCGCCTAATAACATGATGACTTGATATTGTTGGTTGATGTCTTCGCGGCGCAGTTGTTTTGATTTATTAGCTAATAAGACATGATCACTATCAACTTGTGGAAGGTCGAAGCGATTAAGGGTATTGATAGTTGCCTGCTTGTTTGTTTGGCTACGATCAGAAACATAAAAAATAGTGATGTGTTGATTATTTACAAAGTTAAGAAAGTCTTTAGCCCCAGGAATTAAGTGTGGCTTGCCATTTTTTTCCCAATCACCCCAAGTATCCCATTCTGTATAATCGTGACATTTACTGAGATCTTTGACAAGCAGCGGTGTGTTATCTAATACCGTTTCGTCAAGGTCGATAATAATGGCCTTTTTTTTATTTGTTTTTATTTGGGTTAAGTTCTCGTTAAGCTGTTGTTGAGCAAACTTATAAGTCTGTAATTGTAGAGCCATAATTTCAGCTGATTGCTGTTGGTAGCGTAGTCCCATCTCGTATTGTTTTACATTGCAATGAGGATCTGCGGCAAATGCAGAAGAACTACTTAGAACAAACAGTAAAGATGCGATAGAAAACGAATTGCGCATTGGTTAAACCTATTCCTAATTGGTATGTATCTAGGCGAATAGGCTAGTAGATTAATGTGTCATTTATATTATGACTGATAACAAATATCATAATGTGAACTGTCAAGAAGATATTCAGCTATTCAGCTTAGTTCAATGTGCTGTTATTGAATTTATATATTGCACAAATATAGTAATATACTCATTAATAATAATGTTACATTGTAACTTAGCTATGATTTTTACTTATAATTAAAAAATTACGACCAATGCTTTATATTTTTAGAATTATTATTATTTTATCGGCATTTTTATCATGGTATGCCGCGGCTTCGACAACAAAAACGACTGCTCATACGAAAATACATCATGCTCGTATTTATCGTCATTACTCACATAAGCACCAAGGACATTTGATACACCATACACATCATATAAAACATGTGTATAAGAAGCGCCATCATTTAACAAAGCGACAAGAATTGCGGCATGTACGGCTGGTTAGACATAAAATTTTTCATGCATATTATGGCTGGAAGGGAACACCTTACCATTTTGGTGGCTCAAGCCATCGAGGGATTGATTGTTCAGCCTTTGTAATGAAAATGTATCGCCAAGTTTTTCATCGTTATTTGCCTAGAACAACGTTAGGGCAGGTAAAATTAGGGCGGCGTGTTCGTAAAGATCAAGCTAAGTTAGGGGATTTAGTCTTCTTTAAAACAGGCCATAATGAGAGACATGTTGGTATTTATCTCTCTAATGGAAATTTTATGAACTCTGCTAGTTCGCGCGGGGTGTCTATTTCAAATTTACATCATATTTTTTGGAAGCGACATTTTTGGCAAGTTAGGCGATTAGTGTCAATATAAGCACTTAATAAACGGAAGCTCTGAGCTTCCGTTTTTTTATGGTTGTAAGGTAAAATTAGGTGATGGTTTAGGTTAAGGTTTGGTCCATATTCGTGTATTGAGATCTAATTCATCAACGATATTAATCACAAACTGAAGATCATAATAAATCGATGCAATAAAGGCTAAAGAGTCTGCCTGCTGAAATAATTTAGGCTCAAAGTAGTTTTTCGAGCTTGAAATTGCGATATAGAGATGATCATTAACAAATGAAAAAGCAATCGTATGTTCAGAACGGTTACTGAAATTAATCAGTCGTTGTATCATTGCAGGTGAGAGTAGATAACGTGCTTCGACTTGATCGTTACTATACACATTAAAAAGTTTCGAAAATTCAGGATCTTCGAGAATAACCTGTTGTTGGTTATTAGTGAATATATCTGATAGTTTTTGACCCATAGCAGAAAAAATATTGTGGTTATTGGGCATGATGGTTGTTTGACCAGAAAAGTGCTTATTTGCATCAGCAATGAAAAAAAGCCCTTTAAAAATAGTATGCCATTGATCTTGGTTCTTGCCGCTATTATCACGACTTTGAGTTTTATATTCTGTATGTAACTCAGAAAAGCGTAAATGGGTTTTATCTAGTTGACCTTCAATGAGATCTTCACCGCGATAACGATCATATTGACGACCAAAAAGAGCGCTGTTTTTGTAATCTTGTTTATCAATACATTGTGTTGGTTGATAGCTAAAGCTGCTATCAATAGAGCTAATGAGCTTGGTAACTATTTTATGTTTATAATCTTTTTTATATTGATCCCAACGTTTGCTATATAAACGATGCATAACAATCGCAATGATAATCGAAAAAATAATACCAAAAGCTTGTAAATCATACATAAAACTCAAGGGAATAACAGTTGCGGCAAATCCAATTGCAATGACTAATGATAGCCAATATTGTTTGATGACGTTTTTACGATCATGATCAAGTGCTTCAAGTTGTGGCTTCAGATGCGTTTCATAAAGTACAGTAAGCTTACTATCCATGGGCGATCATGTCCTATTGCTTAAATAAACGTGCTGCATCAATATTGGCACGCTCGGTGTCAGCAATTTCAAATAACGGTAATATTGTTAGGCGCATTTGTTGAGCAATGATATTTGATGGGAACATTTCAATACTGTTGTTATAGCGTGTGACTGCCGCATTAAAACTCCGTCGTGCCGCTGATATTTGCTCTTCTGTTTCGTTAATTGAGCGCATGAGTAATTCTATATTTTGATTGGCTTTAAGCTCGGGATAGGCTTCGACTGCGACTTTAAAGTGAGAAACCGCGGCAGAGAGTTTTTTATCTAGCTGTGGTTTATTGGCTGACTCAATTTGGGTTGATTGTTGGCGTAATGCAGTAAGCTCTATAAGCACAGATTGTTCATGTTTCATATAGGCTTTGGTGGTTTCAATTAAATTAGGTAATAAATCAAACCGCTTTTTAAGCATGACATCAATACTAGCTTCTGCATTAGCTACTTGATTTTTTTTACTGATGAGGCTGTTGCGCATTGCTACATATAACAGTGCGCTCAGTACCACAAAGACAATTATACCTATTAGCATTTCTATTTTCCTTTATATAAACCAGCAAGCAAAAATAATGATTGTTATAGCTAGCCGTAAGGTTACGCTCTAGTTATAACGAAAAAAGCCTTGTCAAAACAAGGCTTAAATTCAGATTTATTATTATTACTTGGTCTATCTATGAAATAGCAGTAAGAGCAATATGGGATTCAGTAAGACTTTTTGTCATCATGCAAAACTGACGGCGGGGTGTAAATCCATGCTTTTCATAGAAATTACGCGCTCCGGCATTACCAATATTCACTTCGAGCGATAATGCTTTAACCCCATCTTGAATCACTAATGTTTCTAGCTGTGGTAATAATTCAGTTCCGATACCATGCTGACGCCACTCTGATTTCAAATAGAACTGATCGATTAAGCCAATTTTGCCGCCATGCTCAAGACTAAAGCTATAACTGACGATAATATGACCAGCGATATATTTCATGCCATGCTGTTCGACTTCAATGAACCATGCTTGTCCTAATTGTGGGTTACTTAATAATTGTTTAACTGCCTGCGTTGTTTGTTCTGCTTTTTGAGGTAAAGCTTCATAGTCAAACAATTCATCTATTAATTTGAGAAATTTATTTAGCGAAGAAAGTGTTGGTGTGCTGAGAGAAATATTCATACTGAGTCCCTAAGTTAAACCCTTATCTTTGAAGGCTTTATTGATTACAACGTGTAAGTAAGTTGTTGTATTTGCATAGAGTGAATGTTTTTTAATTTGTAATCTAGCAGATATATGACAATAGAGTCATAGAAATGTTCATTTTTTTAATGAAATGGTATTAAGTTTAACAATTTTATTTTAAAACCAGGTGTTATTACAAAGTGCTCAGCGTATGAATGTTGAGGAAAACAAAGTTTTTAATGCATCTGTGTGATTTGCTTCCTATAATACCGACCCATTTGTAAGTAGCGGAGCCAGTCAATGAGGCTTGATAAATTCTTAGGTACCACTTTAGGTATCACCCGTAGAGAAGCCGGTAAACTTCTTCGTGACAAAATGATTGAAGTTGATGGCGAAATAGTTCGCAGTGCTTCTTTCTCTGTTGGTGATGATAACGACGTAGAATTTAACGGTCGTCCACTTCGTCTACAAGGGCCTCGTTACTTCATGTTGAATAAACCACAGGGCTTTGTGTGTTCACATGTTGATGATTTCAATCCGACTGTTTTTGTATTGTTTGATGAAGTAAGCCCTGAGAAAATGCACGTTGCTGGTCGTTTAGACAGTGATACAACAGGCTTAACGCTATTAACTGATGATGGTCAATGGTCACACCGCATTACTTCTCCACGCCATGTGTGTGAGAAAGTGTATTTTGTAGAAACAGCTGATCCGATTGTTGTGGAGAATATTGCGCAATTTGAAGCTGGCGTACAATTAAATGGTGAAGATGGACTGACTCGCCCTGCAAAATTAGAAATTGTTGGTGAGCGAGAAGGGGTATTAACCATCACTGAAGGTAAATATCACCAAGTGAAGCGTATGTTTGCAGCTGTTGGTAACCGTGTGGTTGGTTTACATCGTGAGCGAGTAGGCGCAGTTGAGTTAGATGAAGATCTTGAACCTGGCCAATACCGCCCGTTAACGGCTGAAGAAGTTGCGTCATTTTTAGCGAAATAATACTATTCATGATGATGTAATACGAAGAAAGCATAAGCATTGTTGTTTATGCTTTTTTTTTTGCATGCGATCTGAAACGATTATTATTCTCTTATTTTAAGGTAAGTTAGAAATTTTTTATTTCCTATTAGGAAAGAATCAATGCCACTTTTTAGCGTACAATAGGTTTATTGTCCCTTTCATAGCAATTATATCCTGCTTATCATTGTTATTTTATAAAAGAATATTTATGACTCAACAAGCCTCATCTAAATTGAGTTTACAGCTCATTCTCATTCTCGGTGCAATTGCCGCTTTAACTCCTTTTGCTATCGATATGTATTTACCAGCAATGCCGAGTATTGCTAAAGACTTTCTTGTTTCGCCAAGTGCCGTTCAAGTTACATTAACGGCTTATACTGCGGGCTTTGCCTTTGGTCAGCTCATTCATGGTCCGTTAGCTGATAGTTATGGTCGTCGACCAATGTTGATTGCGGGGACGGTGAGTTTTTTAGTCTTAACAATTTTAGGCGCGCTCAGCACCGATATTAATGAATTAACTATTATTAGAGTAGCGCAAGGGTTTGCTGGCGCTGCTGCTGCGGTGATTATTGGTGCCTTGGTACGTGATATGTTTGAGCGTGAAGAATTTTCACGAACAATGTCATTTGTTACTTTAGTGATGACGATTGCACCGTTAATTGCGCCAGTTTTAGGCGGGCATCTTTCTGTATGGTTTGGTTGGCGTGCTGTCTTTTGGGCATTAGCAATTTTTGCTGTGATAGTGTTAATTTCGATATTATTTAAGATTAAAGAAACGCTTCCAAAAGAAAAACGGATGCCATTTCATTTATCGTCAATTCTTAAAAATTACAAACGGTTATTATCAAACCCGGTTGCATTTGGTTTAATTTGCTGCAGCGGATTTTCTTTTGCGGGTATGTTTACGTTTTTAACCGCAGGTGCATTTGTTTACATCGATATTTACGGTATTAGTGTCGAGAATTTTGGCTATTATTTTTGCTTAAACATTCTTTGTATGATCCTATTCACAAGCATTAATGGCCGATTTGTAAAGCGCAAGGGTACACACTGGATGCTGCGTTTTGGTTTGATTATTCAATTAGTCGCAGGAATATTACTACTCATAGGACAGTGGTTAGATTTAGGCTTGTGGGGGGTGGTTATTCCTGTTGCGTTATTCATTGGTACACTTTCTACTATCGGTAGTAATACCATGGCATGTTTATTATCGAGTTATCCGCAAATGGCGGGTACGGCTTCATCTTTAGGTGGAACGTTCCGGTTTGGTATTGGTTCAATTGTTGGTGGACTGGTTGCTTTAATGCCAGACAGTAATGCGTGGCCAATGGCATTGACTATGGCATCATGTGCTATATTATCGGCTGGTTTTTATTGGTTCCTTGCACGCACAGCTTAGAAGTTGTGTCGTGGTTTGATATTTTTGGATTGTTTGAAATAAATCATGACCATTTTTTTTAATGAAATTTACAATGTAGTTAATAGTGGATTAACCGCCTTACAAGAAGCGCAAGCAACAGGTAAAGCACAGAAAAATCCTGTCAGTGAAAGTATTTTTTTAAGTGCTTGGGTAACAAAAGTACTTAAACAACATAGCTTTGATCGTTGTGTCGTGAAAACACTGCAAGAATGGCAACAGCAATCACGTACAATGGGTAAAAACGCACAACTAAAACTGCATTTTTCGCGTTTAGCCGATACTTACGCGAAGGTAACCAATGAGCAAGGTCAATCAACAGTTATTACGCCGGCGGTGATGACAACGTTTTATACTGCGCTTGAACAGCAAGATTGGTTAGTAACCAATGAATATGAAGTCAACCGTAAGGTCAGCCACCATACTGATGGTAAAGCATCGTTAGTGGTTTGTTGTGCTCAGTATGCCGAAGCAATGGCTGACGGTGACGAGTTAGTTAAACCTTTATCTTTATATGTACGTGGTAATGCACAGCAATTTATTGACATTGCCTACCAACATGGAATTTTGCTGTTTAAAATTACAGACTATAAATCAAAAGTTAAGTTTCATGGTGAGTATGTGATTTACCCGCATAATGCTGGTGGACATCTGCCTGAGCTACCAACAGCGACGCTTTAATCGTTATTATTGATATACATAAATGCCGTATGTGTTAACCACGCATACGGCATTTTTTATCGTTTAATGTATCTGCCTCGTTGATAACTATATTGCGTTACGTGCTAGTGTTAACTTAGTGAACAGTTGTTTAATGATAACCAGTACTAAACAACAACCGCCACAAGTTAATAGTGTGATGGCTAAATTACCTGTTGATGCGGCAAAATCTAATCCAATACCAATAATGAGGTAATAGGATAACCCTAATAAAGCACCCGCGCTGCCAAGGTGGTTACGATAATTGACTAAAGCGGTACTAAATAGATTTGGTAAAGTAAGACCAAAAGCAACAGAAACTAAAGCCATTGGAATAAAGAACCAAATTGTATCTTGTAATAGGTAAACCCCGATGCCTGAAATAACCATTAATATCATCGCGATAAAGACAATAACATCACCGTTTAGCTTATAGTGAATTAGCTTTATATTAATCAGTGATCCTAATATCGAACCAAAGGCTAAAACAAAACCGGTATAACCAAATAGTTTTACACTTGCGCCCAGTTGCTCAAACATAAACGGAGCAATACTGTAGTATGAAAAGAGTGCCACGTTAGCCAATCCGATCATTAATGTAATGTACCAAATATGACTATCACGGATCATTTTATTGGCTACAGAGAGCAAGCTATCACGTTTAATGTGTTCAGGTTTAGTTTCAGGTAGCTGAAGACTTGACCAGATAAATAACAGGATGATGAGTACAATCATTGCTGCGAATACCCAAGTATAACCACCATGGGCTGTTAGCCAACTGCCGATCATCATACCGAGTACTGGGCTAATCCCAACTGATGTTGCCGCAATTGAGAATAGTCGCGATAATTCAAGGCCTTCAAAGCTGTCTCTTAAAATCGTTTGAGTACATACCGAGCCAACTGCAGCGCCAAATGCGCAAGCTCCAAAACCATATAAAAATAGATCAAAGTTAGGTGCTAAATAAGTGGCTATCGCAGCAGTAATAAACAGTGCTAATCCAGCTAACGTTGAACGACGGCGACCAATGATATCGCATAATGTCCCCCAAAAAACGACACCTAAAGCAAAAGCTATAAAGAAGATGGATAAACCCTGAGCTGCATTTTCAGCACTAACAGCAAAATGATTTTTAATCGATGTCAATGCTGGGCTATACATGGTTTCAATAAGCTGTGGAAACATTAATAGCGCAATGGCTAACGGTGTTGATATTTTTTTTATATTCATTTTCTATATCCTGTTTATCCAGTAATTACCTCACTTCTATTGATGCTTATATTCACAACGTTAAAATTGGAATCTAATGCAATGAACAAGAGTGTCGGTGTCACTGTTATTTCAATATGGAAAATTATATAGTGTCGAAATTTGGTATAATATTAACATAGGGACGTTAAATATCACTTTAAGGACAAATTGATAAGGATAGTCAAATGGCTTACATTACAATAGATCAACAGTTTTGTGCAGATGAATATGATGGCTTAGTGATTGGACTTGCCGCTGATTTAGGTAATCATGATTCTGGAGAGCATCGGCATAATAAAGATCAGCTATTGTTCTCACATCATGGCTGTATGGTAATTACCTTAGAAGGGGTTAAGTGTGTGTTGCCACCAATGAGAGCGGCATGGATCCCTGCTGGTGTGTTACATAATGCCCAAATGAACAATGTAACCCATTATCGTTCGTTGTATTTTGATCAAGCATTACAACCACAACTTAGCCGCGAAATGAAGATCATCGATATTAATCCGTTGATGGCAGCATTACTTGAAAGAATGGCATATTGGCCCTTTGATAAACCGAATCATGAGCAAATAAATACAGTTAATTTATTAATAGAAGAACTTAATTCTGCTACTGATAGCCATCTAAACTTACCACTACCACACGATATACGATTACAGCAATGGTTAGCTAATATTAATCATCCTGACTTTTTAGCACCGAGTTTAGCTGAGCTGAGCCAGCTTGTTGGTGCAAGCTCAAAAACCATAACCCGTATTTTCAATAAAGAAACAGGCATGCCATATCAAAGTTGGCGTCAGCAATGGCGGTTGTTAGCTGCGATTGAATTACTTGTACAAGGGCAGCGGATCTCAGATATTTCATATCGACTTGATTTTGCTAATGACAGTGCATTTATTTACTTCTTTCGCCAAAAAACGGGATTTACACCACTTAATTTTATGATTGAACTTAAATAATGAATCTTGCATCCTAGAGCGCTTATTAAATATAGAACGCTAAAATTAGCCAATATTGACTGATTTTTTGCGGCAACTTAACCATAAATAAACACTAAAACCGTTTAATATATTATGTAATAAAAAATTGATATGAGGTTCTCATCTTGATGGTTTTTAAGTTGAATATTCATCTTTATAAGTCATGATAATCCTATTAATTACTATAAATGATATTGTCATTATACGATTAATATAATGCTCGCTAAGGCTAACAGAATAATAAGGACGTCCATGCCTGTTTGTTGTACTCAATATAAAAATGAACATATTTCTATACCTTTGATTTTATCATTTGATGAAACATTAACGTTTTTTCCATTTGTATTAGAATTTTATGATTGGCGTGACGGTCTTGCTATGTATCGTGCTTATCCTGATGGTCATCGTGAATTATTGGAAGGAAGTTGTTCGTTTTATATAGAGCATATTGAGTCATTAGCAGGCGGCAAAGCATGGATTGACAGCATTCCAACACAACTGGTGAATAAAGCTCGTGTATATGCTGATCTTGGTGTTTATATGCTAAAAATTGCGGCAATGAGCGACAAAGCACGTCATTTATTATCCCAACGACCAATATTACTTTATCTAGTGTGTGAGCGTTATCCCTTAGATCATGAGCAGGTTGTCTCTTTATGTGAATTGGGACAGCGGCAGATATTAGCCCATTTAGGCTTAGCCTCATGCCGCTCAGCATTACGGTTTATTGATCGTATTCAAAGTGATTTTTCTACCCGTTCGGTTGTGATCGTTATTCATCGCTTATTAGATCCACAAACCAAGCCATTTATATTGTTCCGCCATTATCAGGCCATTACCACGTTAACCTTGCAAGTCTATTTACAATGGCCAACGCTGACAGGCACTAAATTAGGCTTTTATTTAATGAAAGCCTCGCAACGAGAAAGACTACAAATTAATCAAATATTATCGGATGTATTTCAATTAGGCTATCGAGTGCTTGATGTCGATTCAGTGCGACGTATTCATGCTGCAACATCATATGATGAGCTAAAACAATTACATGATCGTTGGCTTATCGCACAGCGAACAGCCAAGTTTGTGCCTGATCCGAGTTGCGACAAAGCGTATGATATTCCTTTTACTGGGAACAATAATATTGTGCCAATTCGCAATTACCAGCAACTTGAATCTGAAGGTATTGAACAAAATCACTATGTTGCTATTTACCATCATCGCATTATTAAAGGTGAATATCTGGTGTATAAAATGCATATGCCGGAAAGAGTAACAATAGGTTTAAAGCGCCATTATTTAGCCAATGGTAGAGCGAGTGATATCTATACAGTTGATCAAATTCAAGCTCGTAATAATCGTATGCCATCTTATGAAACATTAGAAACGGTTTACGGTTGGTTAGACAGTATTAAAGTGGTTCGTTAATACCGTATGAGTAAAATACAATAAACGCAAAGTGAGCAGAGCTTCGTTTCCTTTGACTTGAAAGTATGTAAGATGCTCACTTTTTCAGTTGTGAAGAATATATTTAATCAAGATCGCTACGTTTTAAGATCAAATTTGGATTCGGGCAGTTATTGCGGTAGAACGCAAGCTCGGCAGGATCCACCACACCAATATAATCATCTTTATTTGACCCCATATTGTCGATGATTTGTAAGTGTAGATGAGGAGCCCAACCGCCATTTTCTGCTGTTGTGCCTACCGCCGTAAACTGTTCTCCAGCAGTAATAATATCGCCGACGTTTAATGTGGCATGTGCAGCTTGATGTAAGTGGCCATATAGAGTGAAAAAAGTTATTCCCTCAAGCTGATGACGTAAAATGATCGTTGGGCCATAATCCCCGTCACCTTGGTGATTAGCAATGCTATGTACTGTACCATTGAGCGGTGCAAAGACTGGCGTAAGCGCCGCAACACCCAAATCGATACCTATATGAACAGTACGATTTTGACTGTCACTAAAGTTAGCTTTATCTTGATAAATCAGACGCTGTTCTGCATAACGGCCAATCACAATTTCAGCATCAATGGCTGTGGCTTGGCGGACTATTTCATCGGCAAAACTGTGGTTAGTGGTAACATTTTTCCAGAGCTCACTGCTTGGTGAAAGATCGACAATTAATCCGTTGCCAAATTGGAGTGCTGGTGGAATAACGGGGTGAAAACAATGTGCAGCAAGTGTGCGAGCTAATGGTGTCATCAGCAATTTCCTTGTTAAATATATTAATAAGCTGCAACAGTAACTGTCGCTTTTTTACGTGGCACCAAAATCATCGCAATTAAATATCCGATAGCAGCAATTGCTGTAGGTAGAATTAAATCGATGTTTACAAATACACTGGTTAAATAGCCACTTAATGTCCACGCTAAACCTACCATGGCACTAGACAGTGCCATGACCCAGCCTTGATCGGCCTCACTGGCTCTATCTGATAATGCTGTAATGTAAAATGGAAATGAAATCGCAACCATCACAGCAGTAAATATCATCGCTGCAATATGGGTATTTGGTGTTGGTGTGATAGCTAATAGAACCATACCCATTGCCGCAAAAAGGGTGGTGATACGTAAGGCCGTATTCACATTAATCCGCGCGAGAATAATGCGCGGAAGCAGTAATAATGAGCTGATCATAACCACACCAATCGCCATCATAAAATATTGGTAGAAACTACTTTCAACATTGATATTCCATTTTTGTGGAAAAATAAACGCAATATTTTGGAAATATAAACTCCAGCTGAATTGGCAAATAAACACAATCGCTAAACAAGGTAATAAACCGGTTTGGCTGCGTTTTAATGGTGCGATAAAAGAAAGAGGGTTCTCATTGTGTAACGACATTTGAGCGGGTAATCGAACTAAATTTAATAAGATGAGACAAACAATAGCAATGATTAAACAAGCATAAAAGGGAGCTTGAGTTCCGTAGGTTGCTGATAGTTTACTACCTAATGCTGGGCCAAATGACATTGCTGCAGTCATAACGACTGCGACTAAACTCATTAACGTCGCTTTGGTTTTTCCTCGGCTATTATCAGCTAAAATAGCTTGTGCGATCGGCTGACTTGCAGAACCGAGGCTATTGATCATATTGCCGGCAAATAATAATGCAATTGAACCGACAACAATGGCATAGATGGGCATAGCAAAGCCAATTGCAGCAATAATTAAACACAATGCCATTGTCGTTTTGCGGCTAAAACGGTCGGCAAAACGAGCAATTAATGGTGTAAAGAACATCGAGATAAAAGGGGCTGCCGACATCACAGTGCCAAACAAAGTTCGACGTTGTTCAATTGACATATTTTGCGCGATGGCGATTGAGTGATCGGTTAAAAATAAGCTGACATATGCTGGGATCGTAATAAAAAAACCAGCAGATCCAAGAAAAATAATGCAATAGAGCGTCAATAATGAGGTTGGTTTTAACGCCAAAGGTTGGCTTGAAGTTGGCATGTTTGGTGCGATTCCAGCGGACGATAATAATCGACTATTTTAATCGGGTATTATGCTGAATCAAGCAATTACGCCATTTATATTGATAGTAATAGTTAAAGCAATCTTTTAGCACGTGATCTTGTGAGCAAATAGTAATGATATGTATGTTTATAATGTATATGTGTATAGAATGCTGGGATTTAAAGAGATAAATATAAATTTATTTAAGATTGTGTTTCTGGTGTTTGTTCGTGACGTGTAAGTAAAGAGAGAATTAATGAATATTACTATTGCATTCAGTTTAGTCGTTATTACGCTTATATCGATGTTGAGCCTAACTGCTGAAGCGAATACTGGCTTAATCATTGGCAAAAAAGCCACAGTAGATGGCAGTATTATTATTGCTAGAAATGAAGATTATGAGGTCAACAACTGGAATAAGTACCAGGTCTATCGTCCTAAAGTAACAACGACAACGAAGCAATGGTTATTAGGTAATGGATTAGTGGTGCCAATGCCGCCTATTTTATACGCCTATTCAGCAATGCCAGACTGGAACGCAGACACATTAGCGCATGAAGGAAAGTATTTTGAAGAGCGTGGAATTAATCAATTTAATGTTGCGGTATCTGCCACAACAAGTGTTGATATTAATCAGCAGGCTTTAGCTGAAGATCCATTAGTCAAAAACGGCGTGGTAGAGGCAAATATTCCAACACTTATTTTGCCGCAAGCTAAGACGGCCAAACAAGGGGTAGAGTTGCTAGGACGTTATATTGAACAATATGGCGCAGGTGAGGGAAATAGCTTATATATTGCTGATATTAATCAGGCATGGCTAATGGAAATAGGCTCTGGTCATCATTGGATTGCTGTTAAAGTACCTGATGATAGTTATGCTATGTTGGCAAATGGATTACGGATCCATGGTATTAATTTACACTCAAAAAATGTTTTACATTCAAAAGGATTATTTGAGTTTGTTCAGCAACATAAATTATTGGCACACCCTCAGCAAACTGATTTTAATTTTGCTAAAGCTTTTGGTGTCATCGGCGATACCGCTAATGTCGATCGTGAATGGCTTGGACAACAAATATTATCACGCTCAGTTGGGCAACAGGTGCGACAGAAGCAATATCCATTATTTATGAAACCAGATACTAAAATTAGTCTTAGTAATGTTGTGAGTGTATTGAGTGCAACTTATGAAAATACGGCATTAGCCCATTCAGGTGATCGACCTATTCGTGTCGATCGTCAAATAGAATCGCATATTATTCAGTTAAGACCCAATATGCCAGTACCTTTTCAAGGGGTTATTTGGCAAAGCTACGGAATATTGTCAGAGTCAATTTTAATTCCGATCTATGCTGGGTTACATGATTTTCCTGCAGCATATAAGACCGGAACAGATGAGTATTCTGATGACTCTGCTTATTGGCAATTTAGAAGTCTAACAACGCTTGCTACCACACACCCTATAAAGTATTTATCGTTTATTAATAACAATTGGCAACGCGCACAGCATAAGATTTATCAAACCTTTGCCAACACAGATAAACGATTAATTAGCCTTTATCAACAAGATCCAACTGCTGCGGTTAAAGCATCAGCAGATTATTCAACCAGACAACTAAATCAAATGCTAATGTTAGCAAAAAAAATGCGCTATAGAATCATGACAGATTTAACCAAAAGTACAGAAAATGGTTATTCAAGCTCGACTTATATGAATATTATAAGTATTTAAAAACAACAACGCCTTGTAGATAAATGACTCACTACAAGGCGTTATTTTTAGGCAATAAGTAAACAATTACTGATTAAGTGTAATTTCAGTATCTAAATCTTTTAATGCCATTTTTTGAATGTTAATACCAAACATCATCATGATAAGACACCAGTTTAGGTAAGGTAATTTACCTGCACGTAAACTGTCATTGACGTTTTCTGGCTTCCAATTAAATAATGCTGCGATATTGTCAGTTGTCATTTCTGCAAATAAACCACTGTCGATCAATTTAGCGAATTGATCGCTCGTTGGACATACAAACGTATTTTGACTACCAAATGCAGAAGGCTTAAATAAACGCAATACACGTTTAATTTCATCAACCTCAATCACTTTACCATTGGTTGCGATGTTAGGTCGGCCAATAAGTGCGGCAATAAAACACCAGCAAGGGTAAGGAATTGAAGAAACATCTAATGGCTCTTTCTTATATTTAGCTGTCCAGTTACAGATGTTTTTTTCTTGCAGGCCAGTTGCTAATGTAAGTTGCTTGGCATCATAACCATTATCTTTCAATAAGTTGATTGCTTCTGCAACCTCAGAAACTAGAGGCTTGCTCCACGTTGCAAAAGGGGTAAAGACATTTTCTCTAATCAAAACGATATTCCAATTGACAGTGTAATTCGAGTACTTTGCTAATGGTGTTGATCATACGTGTTCGGCGCTATATGTCTATTAATATCCGCTGTTATAAATAAGATAGAAACAAGGCCTTGATAATAAGTATTAACAATACGATCAAAAGAATGTTTACAAAAGCCTAGACGACTGGTCTAGTCGGGTCTATAGTTGAGTTTATGAATACAAAAACACACGATACACGTCAGCATATTCTTAATATTGGTTACCAACTTGTGGTTGCTAAGGGGTTTACTAATGTTGGTTTATCAGAATTATTAAAAACAGCAGCTGTGCCAAAAGGTTCTTTTTATCATTATTTTAAATCGAAAGAGCAATTTGGTGAGGCGTTAATTGAAGATTATTTTGAATCTTACCTAGAGCATGTCGCCGCGATTTTAATCCAAGGTAAAGGCAATGGCTTTGAACGCTTAACTGACTATTTTTCTCGTTGGTTAGAGATTGATAATGGTACTTGCAACGTCAATAAATGCGTGGTTGTGAAGCTAAGTGCTGAAGTATCAGATCTCTCTGAGTCAATGCGAGAAGCATTAAAAAATGGTGCATATCGCATTGTTAATTTAATTGCACAATGTATTGAAAGTGGCATAAAAGATGGCTCGATCATAGTAAAAGACAGTCAATTAATGGCACAAACATTGTATCAATTATGGCTTGGTGCCAGTTTATTTTATAAGTTGAGCCAAAATTTGCAGGTATTACAACAAGCATTAGTAACAACTAAAGTTCAACTACGTGCTGAAATTTAAATAATTAAATGATAATTATCCCGTTATAAAACTACGGGATTTTTTACAACGCAGCACTAGACGACTGGTCTATTGCTGGTGTTAACAATGAAAAGGAAAGCTCAATGACAAACGTAAATCGTAAAATCGTATTAGCTTCTCGCCCTGTAGGTGCCCCTGTGGCAGAGGATTTTTGTTTACAACAAACTGCCGTACCAACGATAACGGAGGGGGAGGTTTTACTGCGTAGTGTGTATCTATCTTTAGATCCGTATATGCGTGGTCGTATGAGCGATGCTAAATCATACGCAGAGCCTGTTGCTTTGGGTGAGGTGATGGTTGGCGGTACAGTATGTCAAGTTGAGCAGTCCAATCATGCTGATTACCAACAAGGCGAATGGGTATTATCTTATTCAGGCTGGCAGGATTATGCAATTTCCAATGGTGAAGGGTTACTTAAATTAGGCATGCATCCAACACATCCATCTTATGCATTGGGTGTGATGGGGATGCCTGGTTTTACCGCTTATATGGGGTTACTTGATATAGGCAAGCCGCAACAAGGTGACACGATTGTTGTTGCAGCAGCGACTGGTGCTGTTGGTTCTATGGTTGGCCAAATTGGTAAAATTAAAGGTTGCCGTGTTGTTGGTGTTGCAGGTGGTGAGCAAAAATGTCGTTATGCCAAAGAAGTGTTAGGTTTTGATGATTGTATCGATCATAAAGCAAATGATTTTGCTGAGAAATTAGCTGAGGCGTGTGAGCAAGGCATTGATGTTTATTATGAAAATGTAGGTGGTAAAGTGTTTGATGCCGTGTTGCCATTATTAAATACTGGCGCACGTATTCCATTATGTGGATTGATTTCTCAATATAATGCCACTGAATTACCGCAAGGCCCCGATCGTATGTCGATGCTAATGGGAACGCTATTAGTTAAACGTATTAAGATGCAAGGGTTTATCATTTTTGATGATTATGCTGATCGTTATGATGAATTTGCAGCAGATATGAGTCAGTGGCTAGCCGAAGGTAAAATACATTACCGAGAAGATTTAGTACAAGGGCTAGAAAATGCACCTCAAGCATTTATTGGCTTATTAGACGGTAAAAATTTCGGCAAGCTAGTTATTCAAACCAATTCAGCGCAATAACAAGGCAGGTTATATTATGATCACATTGCATCACTTAAATAAGTCGCGCTCAAAACGTATTATTTGGTTATTAGAAGAGCTGGGTTTGGAATATGAAGTAAAACCTTATCTTCGTGATAGCGTTACTTTTTTAGCGCCACCAGAATTGAAAGCTATTCATCCGTTAGGAAAATCTCCCGTTATTGAGGATAATGGATTGGTGATTGCTGAATCAGGGGCTATTACTGAATATTTGATTCAAACTTATGGCGCAAATTTAGCTCCTAAGTTTGGAACTGCGGCTTATGTTGAATATTTACAATGGTTGCACTTTGCTGAAAGTTCGGCAATTTTACCGTTATTATTAAAGATGTTTGTTGCTAAAGATGGCGCAAAAACCAATTTCTTAGAAGGTTATGCTGATGGCGAAGCTAAAAAAGTGATCGGCTATTTTGAACAACGTCTTGTGGGTAAAACCTATTTGGTTGAAGAACGACTCACTGGAGCAGATATCATGATGTCGTTTATTGTTGAAATACTACAAAATAACGGCATGATAGAAAACTACCCTAATATTCAACGCTATCAAGCGCAGTTAGCGACCCATGATAAATTTGGTAAAGCTGATCAGGTTGAGCAGCAACTTGATTAAAGCAAATGGCTATTAGATAAAGGTCACTTAAAGTGGCCTTTTTTGAATGTAAAAAATCGCCATCAGCAGTATGCTGATAGCGATCTATTGATGCAAGATTACTGCTTATTTTCAAGCGTGTTTTTCAGTTGGTCACGCTCTTTAGTTATACGTTGTAACTCTGCTTTTAGCTGTTTAATCTCAGCATGAACATCAGCATGTGGATGAGATTTAACTTGCTGTTCAGTGTCTTCGATAATGATATCTTTGCCGCTCTGGGTGCGAACAATAACATGTGAACGACCGGCAAATAACGCTAACAATGCCCATATAATACATACACCTGCGGTCATAAGTAGTGGTGTGTGCCAGCTACCTGTCATTTCATGTAATGAACCAAAAATGATAGGGCCAGTTGCTGCAAGTAGGTAACCCATACATTGCGCCATACCTGATAGTGCTGCAGCTTGATGTGCGTCATGAGTACGAATACCGACGAACGATAGACCAAGAATAAAACCACCACCACAGCTGAAACCGAAAGCAATAACCCATACAATTGCGTGCTCTGGCATAAATAGTAGGCCAAGAATACCGACGAATGACAGTATCGCCATTGCCACACTCATACCACGCTTATCTTTCATTTTTGCCATTAGTGGAATAAGCACTAATGCTGGAATCGCTGTTGAAAGTTGAAGAATACCGTGAATATAACCGGCTTGGTTTTCTGTGTAACCATTATCAATTAGGATACTAGGTAACCAGCTGATAAAGATGTACATGATGAACGAGTTAAGACCAAGGAAAATCGTTACCTGCCAAGCTGCTGCTGAACGCCATAAGTAACTATGGCTATCAATATCAGCGGTATCAGCTGATGGACGAGTATGACCACTTAACTGTGGTAACCATACTAAGATAGACAGAGCTGGAAAAATAATTACACCAGCAAGTGAGAATGCCCAGTTTGGAATTGCAGTAATATGAAGTTTTTCTGCTAAATTAAACAAAGGAATAGCAGAACTAGAGCTTACTGTTGAACCAATACCCATAACAAGCACATAAACAGCTGTTAATGTTGGTACTTGAGTTGGAAAGTCTCTTTTAAGTAAACTTGGTAGCAATACGTTACCGATGGCAATACCGACACCAATAATACAAGTGCCTAAGAAGAGCATCGTGGTTGAACCAGAAGAACGAACTACGATACCTGCTGCGACGAGTACCAGTGCCAACATCAGTGAGGGCTCAAGTCCCAACTTTCTTGCTAGGCCAGAAGATATTGGTGAGAAAATGGCAAAGGCTAGCAAAGGTAATGTGGTAAGCATACCGGCTTGTGTTGCTGATAAGCCAAGATCATGAGAAATAAAATCTAGAATAGGGCCTAGACCTGTGATTGGTGCACGAAGGTTACTTGCAATTAGCAAGATTCCTGCGATCACCAGCGCTGGATGCGCAATCTTACGTACGTTGTGTGACATATCAGTCTCCTATAAAAGCGTTGGAATAATAATAAACTTTACTTTTGTTTCTGTATTCGGGTATATTGACAATTCATATCTAAAAACGGACATAGCATGAATTTTAAAACCAGTTTTATGGAATTTGATACCGATCTCTACCCACAGAAGGTACTAGCATTACGTATTGCTGGTGTTGAAAAGGAAGAGGAAGTGCCATTCCACCAACATCATAAAGGTCAATTAGTGATGCCTCTGACAGGGTTTGCTAAGTGTCATATAAATGATGCTGTGTGGATGGTGCCAGCACATTGCGCGGTATGGATTCCAAGCCAAGTACCACACAGTAATCGAATTTCACCAGATGCTGATGTATGTATGCTATTTGTTGAGCAAGATATTATCGGCATGCCAAACAAAGCATGCACACTTTCTATTTCGCCTTTGTTGCGTGAGTTAATTGTTCGTCTTGCTCAAGAAGAGCAGGATTACGATAAAGAAGGGTCAGTAGCACGTTTAGTGGATGTATTAGTTGATGAATTAATATCAATGCCAACAGAGCATTTTGATTTTCCGATTCCGGCAGAACATCGTTTAAACCAAATTGCAAAACGGTTACTGGCAAATCCAGGTGATAGAAATACAGTAGGTGAGTGGGCCACTCAATTTGCCATGAGTGAGCGAACATTAGCACGTCTTGTGAAGCAAGAGATAGGGTTAACATTTGGTCGTTGGCGTGGTCAGTTACATATTGTGGTCGCACTTCAAAAACTATCGATGGGTGAGTCAGTCCAACGTGTAGCAGAAGACTTAGGTTATGAATCTGTCAGTGCGTTTATTTTGTTTTTTAAAAAAACCTTAGGACGACCACCAAAGCAATATATGAAAGAGCGAGAATAAAGCATATTTGTTACAAATATGTTTATAAATAAGAGCGCTACGATAAACGACATAGACATAGTGATCAAGTGAAGTGCATGTTAAATTAGTCTACTTGATGAGTATTTTTTGTTTTGAGTAAGGAATACGTTATGTCCCGATGGTTAGCCTATCACGGTGATAGTATCTATTTGGATGAATTAATTTATCAGCCTGAGCATTCATTAATTCAACAAAGTGTTGAATCAAATAAAAGGCGGACGATTCGAGTTAATGGTGATGGGTTTGGATTAGGGTGGTATTCTCATCGCGCATTACCTGGTTATTACCATGATATTTTACCAGCATGGGGTGATGAAAATTTACGATCGTTAGCTCACCATATTAGCTCACATCGCTTTATGGCACATATACGCCATTCTACGGGATCACAAGTCTCACGGGTTAATTGTCATCCGTTTGTACTTGATAATTGGATGTTTCTTCACAATGGCCATATTGGTGGTTTTGATAAGGTTAAATTTACGTTAGTACGTCAATTAACAGAAGAGCTATTTTTAAAACGTGTGGGAACAACTGATAGTGAATTGATTTTCTTGATGATGATTAAAAATGGTTTGAGAATCGATCCGATTGCTGCGATTAATCAGACACTCTATGAAATTGAGCAGGCGATGGAAGATAAGTCGATCACTGAACCACTAACAACATCATTGTGTATTTCAGATGGCGAGCAATTTTGGGTGGTACGTTATAGTTCTGATCATCAGCCACCTCCAGTCTTTCTTCAACGTTCAGCACATAAGACAATTATTGCATCGGAACCTCTTGATCATTCTGATGCGTGGCAGAAAATCCCTCGTCAAACAATTACTCATATTGTGAACAATCATTGTACTCAATATGATCTAATTATTGATTAATTTCTTATTATCGTAAGTTTAAAAAGGCAGTCATATACTTTCAACGAGAAACAGAAAGTTAATAACTGCCTTTTTTGAACGCTATAACATACCCTATGCCATTTTTATGAGTAGATATAGGGTGGTGTTACAATTTTAGTCCTGACATTAAGCGCCTGAAAACTCATAGGTCTTGTTAGTGTTTGATGTCATTTGAGTGATAATCTCATTTTGAAGTTTATTGGCTGTTGCCATTGCTTGATTAGTCACCGTTAATTCAAAATCATTTAACAAGGCTTGCGCTTTTTGAGGTTGAGTTTTATAGATTGCTAAGTATTTTTTTTCCGTTTCTTTCATTAATGCGGTTTGCTTTTTTTCAAATTTGGCATACGCAGTTTTAACCATTGGTGCAAACTGATTATAGTCAGTCATGGCTAGGGTTTGTACCTTACGTAATTGCCAATAAGCTGAGAAATTATCTGCTATTTTACCAACTCCTGTTTTATAGATTGCTGGAATTTTTGCACCTTGATAAAACGCAATATAAGGGGTGAGATCTGTCATGCCCCAGCCAATATAAGCAACTTCTCCAATAGCTTGTGGTAGTGTCGGTTTTACTTGAAGAATATGAGACTGATAAGTTCTAAAGACAGATATTGGTCGATAAGCCTCATTAGGATTAACGTTGGTATATGGGTCGTGTGATGAGCCTTGATAGTGATTACGTAAGCCTTGCTTTATATCGTTGATAGATAGCTTATGGGTTGGCATTGCAAAGACAGGAAATTCTGATGGATTGGTTAATGTTGTTTTAATTCCGTGCGTATACATTTTTTGTAAAACATGGACTCGCGGGTAGTTATAGAGTCGATCATTGGCATTATCTACGGAATAGATTTTGTGAAAATTAAAAGGGCCATCATGAGCGGGTTTATAAACGCCGTGCTCAATCGCAAACGTGATCAGTGTTGGGCTTGAAAGGTACTTATCGGTGTCATTAGGGTGGAAGCGTTGTAGACGACCTTGATTGGCTGAAACAAAATAATCCTGATTATCCAGTTTAGTTGCCATCCATTGATGACCACTGCCTGTTTCTAAATACCAGATCCCTGTTTTATCAACAAAAGCAACGCCAAACCCTTCTGCAGCACCTTTCTTTTCAATAATACTGCCTAATAGCTGCACACCATCTTTAGCTGTTTTTGCGCGCGGTAAAATGACATTAACAATTGAATCTTCATTAATTCCCGTTTCATCATTATAGGGATCAACAGCAAGTACTGTGGGATTGTTATAAATGGTTTCAGTGGCAGACATACCAACACCTAACTCATTAAAACCAGCAGAACCAAACGAGGTATCTTGCGTTTTTGCTTTAGAAAAACTGCTATATGCCAAACTTGTTTTGGGTAGCGGATAACTAAAAGAATTACTGTTAGATTTAAATTCACCGTGTTTATTGTTTTGATGAGGATGATTAAACCAATGAGGGTTAACTAACGGGCTATGATCTGCGTTTCTGGCAATAATATAACTACCATCGATGGTTGCTTGGTTGCCAATGAGAATAGTTGTACAAGCGAAGACGGAAGGGGAAAGGGTTGCCGCAACGACGGCACAAATTAATTTAGATTTCATTAGTGTCTCTATAGGGGCGTAAAATTGCCTTTTACTATAGGAGATAGAAACGAGTGTATTTGCGTAAAACATCACACTCGCTGGATTGTGAAAAACAGTAAAATGGTAACTAAGGTTGCAGTTGATGGTGATGATATGATTTGTACCGTAAATAATTTAGGGTTTGCGAAAATTTATTCATTGTGAGTATTTTTTATGGTTATGATGATTTTTGTTTGTTATTTGTCGTTTTTGTACGACAAAATATAAGTTTCTGTTTTTAAATTACAAACTAATAAAAATGTTTGTAATCTCTCTTTTTTATTGAAATTTAAAGATAAAATTATCTGGTGTTCATATAAACATGCTGATAGTGTGTCTTCCCTCACACACAGGTGAGACATTTATGCAACGCAATACAAGCCAAATTAGTAATGACACAACACCAAACATTGTTATGGGACTAAAAGGTTTAGACAATAAACTTGTTCCAGCACTAACGATAGGGTTTATTACCTTATTCGTCCTTTCTGCTTTAATTGATATGCCCACTTTCACGGCAATGATTCAAACATCATTTAGCGCCGCAGCCAAAACCTTTGGGTCAAGTTGGCAGTGGTTGATGCTTATTAATTTTTTCCTAGCATTAATTATCGCAATTAGCCCATTTGGTAAAAAAGTCATGGGCAGTGTCAGTAAACCGACAATTGGCACATTTCGTTGGTTAGCAATGATCATGTGTACACTTCTTGCTGGAGGTGGTGTTTTTTGGTCGGCAGCTGAGCCTATTTATCACTTTATGACACCTTCGCCATCGTTTCCTGGTATAGAAGGTGGCACACTGGCAGCGGTCACCCCTGCATTAGATCAAGCTTTCTTACATTGGGGATTTCTTGCTTGGGCTGTATTAGGTACATTATCAACAATTGTTCTTATGTATGCTCACCACGAGCATGGCATTAAATTACGTCCACGTGCTTTATTATTTCCACTTTTTGGACACCGTTTAGAAAACCATTGGTTAGGTAGTGTGATTGATGCCTGTGCAATTATTGCTGTTGCTGCTGGTACGATTGGACCGATTGGGTTTTTAGCATCACAGCTAGGTTATAGCTTAGAGTTATTAACTGGTTTACAAAATAATACTCAATCTCAGCTTATTATTCTGGCGGTTGTGGTCGCAATTTACTCAGTTTCTGCAGCATCAGGTATGGACAAAGGCCTTCAGTGGCTATCACGACTTAATGTTATTGGTGCATTTGTACTATTAGCGGCAATGTTGTTTTTAGGGCCAACAACGTTCTTACTTAAAGAGTTTGGTTCTGCTTTTGGTAGTTATTTACAGAATATGGGCACAATGAGTTTAACGACGGCGAAGCCGGAGTGGGACGTGTGGTGGACATGGTTTTTCTGGGGCTGGTTTATTGGTTTTGCACCAATGATGGCGATTTTTATCGCTCGAATATCGGAAGGTCGCAGTATTCGTAGTTTGATTTTATGCGTTGCTGTTGGTGCACCGATTGCAACAAACTTTTGGTTTGCTGTACTTGGTGGTACAGGGATTTCATTAGAACTTAATAACCCAGGTATCATATCTGGACCACTAAATGATGGTGGTTTACCGTCGGTATTATTAGCAACATTATCTAATTTACCATTGAGTTATATTTTATTGCCTGCGTTTTTGGTATTAACGACAACATTTGTGGTTACCACTGGTGATTCAATGGCGTACTCAATCGCAATGGTGGTATCTGGTGATAATGAACCGAGCAGCAAACATCGTTTATTTTGGGCGATCACTATGGGTGTTGTAGCAGCGGTATTATTACTTGCTGGTGATGGTGGTTTAAAAGCGCTGCAATCGTTTATTGTTATTACCGCAGTGCCTGTTTCATTACTGATTGGGTTAACTTTACTAAGTGGGCCAATTGCAGCATTGAAAATGACATGCTCAACAAAAACAGCCAAAACAGCGTAATAGAAGTGCATATGATGTGATAAACATAATGTAAGTTAAGCGATTACCATTAAACCGAAAGCATTTAGTCGTGCTTTCGGTTTTTTTATGGAGTAATGAAGGGTTATTTGGTGTCGATATTACCTTCTTGTATCTTAGCCTTACAGCGCTTGACTAAGGCGTGAGTCATGCCACGGAAAATAAATAAGTGTGCTGGCATCATTGCAAACCAATATAGTAACCCCATAAAACCTTTTGGGTGCCACCATGCACGAATATCAATAGTTCGATGATCGCCGCAATCTTCAATTGTGAACTCTAAACGACCTAAACCAGGAGCTTTCATACCAAATAACAATGACAGGAAATGATTTTTCTCCAGACTGATTACTTTCCATGAATCGATTTGATCACCGAGTTGTAATCGGTGTGGATCACGGCGATAACGTTGTAGCGCATTACCACCAATCATGGCGTCCATCCATTCACGAATGCGCCATAAGCTATTCGCATAAAAATAGCCTTCCTCGCCACCAATCAGCTGAACTTGACGCCAAAGAGCCTCACAACTTGCGTCTGTTTTGAGTGTATAACCCGCTTGTTTAGGGTAATAGCCATAACCTGTTTGCCAACGTAATAACGCATCAGGATCAAACCCCCAAATTTCACTTTTCACTAACTCAGTATTCATCGCTAGCGTTTCTTGGATAGCTTCTTCATAGCTAAGCAGGTGTTGAGGAATTCGGCGCTGAAGTTCACTACCGTCAGCAGGAAGGTCGCAACTTAAGCCACCAATCAATGCGCGTGCAATATTGGTTGGTACTGACGTGATAAAACGTAACCAGTAAGCTGCCATTTTAGGGCTTAACCATTTTAATGGAATGACGCGAATGTTTTTACCATGCATTTTACTTAGTCTGACCATTTGGTCTTTATAAGTCATCTGCTCTGGGCCTGCGACATCTAAAATAAGATTATGTTCTTGAGGGCAGTCAATAAGCTCTGTGAGGTAATAGAGCAGGTTACGTAATGCAATTGGGGAGTTGCGAGAGGTTACCCAACTTGGTGTTAGCATAACCGGTAGGTGATAGACAAAATCTTGCATAACCTCAAAGGCGGCAGAGCCTGGGCCAATAATAATACCGGCACGTAGTTCTGTTATAGATTTTCCACTTTCACGAAGAATGTTGCCCGTTTCTTTACGCGCGCTTAAGTGTTTTGATTGTGATGTATTTATATGTGGTTGTAATGCGCCAAGATAGACGACATGTCCTACCTTACTAAGGCCGAGATAATGGCTAAAACGCCGCGCACAATCGAGTTCAAATTCTATGAAGTCATGACCATGGTTCATACCGTGGACTAAGAAATAAACCGTATCAATACCTACAAATAGTTCGGTTAAATCCTGATCGATATCTAAATCTAACTCAACAAGTTCTAAATTATCTATGCTTCCCCAACCACGTTTTTCTAATAATTTAAGATTACGTCCTGTTGCTCTTACGTGATGGCCAAGTTCTAATAAGTTAGGCACTAAATGACTGCCGATATAACCAGAAGCTCCGACGACAAGAATATTTTTGCTCATTAACTAACCACTCTAAATTCCGTGTTGCGATATAGGAATGCAAAAATGCTGCTACTAAATGTTTTAAAATCGTATTTTTAGATAATGGCTTTTTATTGATTAAAAGCAATTAGAAACTGCAAAAGATGATAGTTTTTATTGATTAATATGATTATTATCAGCACGAACATTATGGTGTTTCATGCATATGCTGAATCCACGATGTAAATAAATAAGGTCTTTGCCGTAGTAACACTATGACTATATTTTAGTAATTAATTTTATTTATTTTTAGAATAGGGCAAAGCTTTTTTATCATAGTTATTAATTTTGAAATTTAAGTAACGATATTGCTTTTAATGATTATTTATTGTTCTTGTTCTGTGGCTTTTTGTTGTTAAAAAGGAATACTCTTATTATATAAGGGGGTTAAGCAACAATACTTAATGCCTAAACTGTTATATCAAGAATAAAGCAGGTAATATTGCATAATTATTTGTTTTGGTTATTAGCGGCCAAAATAAAAAAGTAGTTAATGTGTAATGTAAGTAAACGTTGGTGATGGAACATGTTACGACTATCTGAACTCTGCAAAGGTTATCTAGACGGTACTGAGTATCATTCTGTGCTTCAAGGGGCTAATTTATCGCTAAATCCTGGCGAGCAATTAGCACTTATGGGTGAGAGTGGATCCGGGAAAAGTACGCTATTAAATTTAATCGCAGGGCTTGATAAACCTGAGTCGGGTGAAATATGGTTAGGAAATACTGCGATACATGCGATTTCTGAACGTGAGCGTACAGCGTTTCGTCGAAAAAATATTGGCTTAGTATTTCAACAATATAATTTATTACCAACGCTAACAGTTGCAGATAATATTCGTTTTTGTCGTCAGTTAAAAGGCTTAGCTGATGACGATAAACTATGGTTAAAACTTATTTCTGCACTCGATTTGAGACCATTATTATTACGTTATCCCGAAGAGATTTCTGGTGGTCAACAGCAACGAGCTGCAATTGCTCGCGCCATTTATATGGAGCCGACATTGTTGCTTGCAGATGAGCCGACTGGCAGTTTAGATGAGCGTAATGCTGATGCTGTTATACGGTTACTTATCTCATTAACAAAACAACTTCATTGTACGTTATTAGTCGTGACCCACAGTGAAAAAGTCGCTGCCCATATGCAGGGATGCATTCGTTTGCAAGGAGGTCAGCTAAATGTTGCGCCCCGTAGCTAATGCTCTTTGGGGGCATTATCGCCGTCATCCACTGCAAATTGTTTTAGTTTGGCTTGGATTAACATTAGGTATTGCGCTATTAGTTGGTGTAATGGGTGTAAACCAGCAAGCGAAAGAAAGTTACCGTAAAGGCGAACAACTTTTCTCTAATCCTTTTCCATACCGTATTCGTCATGCTCAAATTGGTATGAATGTCCCACAAGGCTTCTATATTCAAATGCGTCGTGCAGGGCTTAAAACCTGCGCACCATTAATTGAGCATCGTATTGTTACCGAGAAACAGCGAGATTTTCAATTGTTAGGCATTGATCCCGTTGCGATGTTTGGCGCAATAAAAAATGCAGCTATTGATGAAAATAAGGTCAAATTATTAACATTAATGCGCCCACCATATCCAATCATGCTTGGTGAACAATTAGCTAGTTATATTGGCATCAAAAATGGCGATATGTTAACTCTTGATTCGGGTCGACAAATTGGTCCGATGAAAGTGATCAGTGACAATCGTATGAATGATTCTCGTATGGTTGCTGATATCGCGCTTTTACGCGAATTAAAGCCAAGCTCAGGATTTAATTCTGTTGTTTGTGGCGAGATGAGCCGTAAACAATTAATGAAATTAACCCATATTTTGCCGCCAGGATTAACATTAGAACGTAAACAAAGTGCTAAATTAGAACCACTGACGAATGCATTTCATTTGAATTTATTTGCAATGGGTATGCTTGCGTTTGTGGTTGGGTTGTTTATTTTCTATCAAGCAATGTCGTTATCTTTAGCACAAAGACAGCCGCTTGTTGGTATTTTACGCCAACTTGGAGTGACAGGCACTCAGCTTGCTGGAGCATTAATTGGTGAGTTGTGTCTATGGGTCATACTGGGACTTATTGGCGGTAATATTATTGGGCTATTGCTAGCACAACAATTATTGCCATCGGTTGCTGCATCATTGAATGATTTATATAACGCCAATGTTAGCCTTCAAGTGCATTGGAATTGGCAGTGGGGTGCAGCAAGTTTAGCCATCGCTATTTTTGGTTGTGCATTTGCTTGTACATGGCCATTAGTACGATTAATTAAATCGCCACCAGCGCGTTTAGCAACTCATCTGTCATTAGTGCGTTTTAGTGGTCGAGAGTTTGCTTGGCAAGCGTTGTTTTCTTGCGTATTTATTCTTGGCGCTTTTGCTGTTTATAAATTACCACACGGGCAACTTGCTGGGTTTGCGTTAATTGCATTTATTTTGATCGCATCTGGCTTAATGATGCCTTACTTGTTGTGGTTACTATTTCACCTTTTAGGCAATATAAGTCGTAGAGCTCGTATGCGGTGGTTCTTCTTCGATGCAGCTGCGAGCTTAAGTTACCGTGGTATAGCTGCAATGGCATTTATGCTGGCATTGGCATCGAATATTGGCATGGAAACTATGGTAGGTAGTTTTCGAAACACCACTGAAAATTGGCTTGAGCAACGATTGGCGGCAGATATTTACATTCGTCCTTCTATGAATATGGCACCGCGTATTTCAAAATGGTTGCAAGAGCAACCAGATGTTGATCAAGTATGGTGGAGCTGGCAAAAACAAACGCCATCAGATAGCGGCACTATTCAAGTCATGAGTATTGGTCAAACTGTTGGTGAGAAAAAAGCACTGTCACTAAAAGATGAAAGTATTAATTATTGGCAAAAACTACATCATACTCGTGCGGTAATGGTTAGTGAGTCTATGGCATTAAAACACCATTGGAAGACTGGCGATATTATAAATCTACCTGCGCCCATGAATGAAGGGTGGCATGTTGTTGGTATTTATTATGACTATGGTAATCCTTATGGGCAGGTGCTTATTTCTCAACAAAAATGGCAACGTTTTTGGCCGCACTCAGGACAAGTAGGGTTAGCTATTCACTTAAAAAATGGTGCAAAGGCAGAGCCATTATTGGCCAAATTAGGTGAACAATTTAGATTACAGCCAGAGCGTGTTCGTAACACCGCTGCATTAATGAAACAAGCGATGGTGGTATTTGATCGTACTTTTGTTGTGACATCAACCTTGGGTCATTTAACGTTATTTATTGCTATTTGTGGATTATTCTTCGCAACAATTGCGGGTGAAATGTCTCGACAACGGCAATTTTCATTATTGCGTTGTATGGGGATGACTGGAATTGAATTGACGTTACTTGGTGGTGGTCAATTACTGGTTATTGGTTTGATGACCGCATTAATGGCATTACCGTTAGGGTTACTTTTGGCCCAGTTATTGATTGACGTAGTATTGAAATATTCATTTGGTTGGACAATGCAAATACAGTATTTCCCGTATGACTATTTGTTGACATTAAGTACGGCTTTATTGGTCTTATTAGTCGCAGGAGCGTGGCCAGTATGGCGTTTAGTGCGCCGTTCTGCGATTTTATCTTTACGAGAGTCATTTTAATGATCGCTGCAAACAAAGGATCGCGTTGGCATTTGTTTTTTGTCGCGATCGTAATTATAAGCATGATGTTATTAGGTGGTTGTGATGATCAGCCCGTGCGAAGTAACACCGTAAAAACACTGACACAATCACAAAACTTTGTGTTTGAACCTGTAGTTAAAGGTGAGCCCATCATTTTTCCTCGAGATTATGGTGAACACCCTCAATATCTTGCTGAATGGTGGTATTTAACTGCAAATCTAAAAACAGAAACAGGCAAAGAAATCTCGGTGCAATGGACGCTATTTCGAATGGCAACCAGTGATGACGAGTTGACGGGGTGGAAAACGCCACAGATGTATATGGCGCATGCGGTGATAACCACCAAAAAGAAAATCTGGACAGCAGAAAGATTTGCACGTGGGGGAATTGGTCAAGCAGGAGTGAGTCTTAAACCGTTTCGCGCTTGGCTAGATAATTGGTCATGGCGAGCACCAACCAGCAATCCTTTTCCTGGTGAGCTTGAATTCTCTGATGACGCTATGTTAGCGCGATTAAATATCACCCAAAATGGAACGATTATTTTACAAGGTGATGAAGGCTATAGCCAAAAACATCCGCTACTTGGTATTGCTTCTTACTATTACAGTGCACCATTTTTGAATATTGATGGAATCATTGAGCTAGATGGTACGCAGTATAAAGTCAATGGTCGTGGTTGGTTTGATCGTGAATGGAGCAGTAGTATGCTCAGTGCGAAGCAGCAGGGATGGGATTGGTTCTCTATCCACCTTGCAGACGGTAGTGCGTTAATGGTGTCACAGTTACGTGAAAAAGGACAAACACCTTATTTTATCGGTTCACGTTCGTGGCCTGATGGCACTATGGTGACATTAGATAATAATCAAATTCGTATGAAGCCAATGCATTTTCGAGAAGTCAGTGGTATTTCTTTTCCATTAAGTTGGTTAATCGAAATTCCATCACAAGGATTAAAACTTCAAACAAATGTTGTACGACGTGATCAGTGGTTACATTTTTTATTCCCGTATTGGGAAGGTCCAATAAACGTGACAGGGTCACAAAAAGGCAAAGGGTTTATGGAGCTTACAGGGTATGAACAACAATAAGGAATATTGCCAATGTTGAATAAACAAAGCCAACATATTAACAATCAAAACAATTTTTTCTATTTAACATTAGCTTTAGTGTTCTTATTGATTAGTGCATCGTTAGATAAAGTGATCACATCTGGCCTGTTGCAATACATACTTGAAGCTTTTACATTAATAACTTTTGGTATTTGCCTATTAAGTTTACGATTTGACAAGAGTTGGTTTAGATTTTTATTATCGTTAGTGGTTGCATGGCTGGTGGCGGTGGTTACTCGCGTAGTTTTAGGAGTCGAAGAAATAGAAGTGATCATGTTGTTACTGATGTTTATCTTCTTTTATGGCACCTTTCGTTCAATCATGCGACAAATACTGTTTACTGGCTCGATTAATACCAACAAAATCATTGGTTCAATGGCCTTGTTTTTATTGCTTGGTTTAATGTGGGCTATTGGTTATTTAATTTTAATTCACTTCTTGCCAGGATCATTTCATGGAATTAATAAAGGCCCATGGCATGAAAACTTTGCTGATGCGGCTTACTTTAGTTTTGTGACCTTAACCACACTAGGTTATGGCGATATTTTACCGATCACCCCAATAGCTAAAGTGTTCGCCTATCTTGAAGCGATTGTTGGTGTATTTTATATGGCAATCGTGGTCTCAAGTTTAGTTAGCTCAAGCCGAGTACAGTATTTTAATGATAATACGGATCAATAAGCTCATCGCAATAGCACAGTACATAGTAAACTACACTTTAGCGTTTAATTTGTAAGTACGGCGATATTCTCGTGGAGTCATACCTTTATATTGCTTAAATTGACGATTAAAATTTGCTTGATTGCGATAACCGACATGTTCAGCAATGTGAGAGATTGGATCACTGCTTGACATTAATGCTTCGGCTGCGTGATTCAGGCGGAGTTTTTTTAAGTATTGAATAAAGCTTTCATTAAAGTGTTGTTCAAACAGTCGATGAACAGTGCTTTCACTGCTGCAAAGGTTGTTCGCAATATCTGTGAGTGTTAAAGGCTCTTGGTAATGCTGCTCAATAAAATAGCATATACGCTCAATTTTCTCTTTGTGGTTACGTGTCGTAAATTCATTATCAATATGATGAGATTGTAGGGTTTTACTGCTTTTATCATGGCATAAGATGGAAAAAATCTTAAGCAATTGTGCCAGTAACTCGATAGAGTCGTAGTTAGATGTGAAAATATCATCAACTATCATAGCGACATCACTCGCTGCTTGTTGATTAAATGACAGTCCTTTTTGAGCTCGTTTTAATAAAACATCAATCTTTCGTAGCTCATGGCAGCTAAACATCATATTTGCTATCCAGTCTTGTTTAAACCAGATAGCAATAGTTTCAAAGTCTTGGTGGTCATTTTTTTTAATGGCTTGAACGGCATGAGGAGTATTAGGGGCTATTAAAATCATGCTTAGTGGCTCAAACTCACCATGATAATGTCCAATATGACACCTTGAGTGAAAATTACGATGCAGCATTAATTCAAATTCTTTGTTGTGATAATGCCAACTAAAATCCTTTTCTTTATCGACTATCTGTTTTAAACGCCATGATGCTCCAACACGCTGTGGCACTTTCTCTAAACTTGCTTTCAAATAAACTCCCCATTTATTACGTATTAAAAATAGAAGTATGACGTAAAAGTATTGTTATTAACTAAGATAGTACATGAATTAATACAAAAAAGTTGGTCATGACTAAAAAGTATTGCAATTTGCAGGTTTTGTATTAATTCGCGCCGCGTAAAAAGATTATTTTATTGTTGGATAAAGATGGAATATAGGTGCTGTTTATATTTTATCTGTGGTTATTTCTCAATAAAATAAGGTCATAAAGATGGTGAATTTCGCGTATTTCCAGCGATTAGGTAAAGCATTAATGTTACCCATCGCAACCTTACCGATTGCAGCATTACTGCTGAGGTTTGGCATGCCAGACATGCTTGATATCAGCTTTATTGCCAAAGCAGGTAGCAGTATTTTTGATAATCTCCCTTTAATTTTTGCTTTAGGTATTTCTGTTGGACTATCCAAGGACAGTTCAGGTGCTGCTGCATTAGCGGGGGTGGTCGGATATTTCATCTTAACTCAGGCAACAATCGCTATTAATCCTGATGTAAATCTTGGTTTTTTCGCAGGGATCCTTGCAGGTATTATATCAGGGCATGCATATAATTATTCCTACCAAGCTAAAATGCCTGATTTTCTAGCTTTCTTTGCTGGTAAACGTTTAACACCTATAGTGGCTGGGTTATGTTGTTTAGTGATGGCATGGTTCTGTGGCGAGTTTTGGATTTTTGCTCAACATGGAATTGATAGTTTTAGTGCTTGGATTGCGCAAAGTGGTGCGATTGGTCAATTTATTTATGGTGCAATGAACCGTGCTTTAATTCCTTTAGGGCTGCATTACTTTTTACACTCGGTATTCTGGTTTAGCCTTGGTGAATGTACTAAAGTGTCTTATGAAGTTGGATCTTCATTACATCAAATTTGTCTGAATCCTGAAATCGTATCACATCTGACGTTAGGCCAAGCATTACCCAATATTGATAATTCAGTTATTACTAAAATTGCAGATATAACCACTCGTGGTGATCTTAATCGTTTCTTTGCCGGTGATCCGAAAGCAGGGGTATACATGGCATGGGCATACCCAGTAATGATGGGGGGCTTGCCTGGCGCCGCATTAGCGTTAACATTAGCTTCACCTAAAAATAAACGTAAGTTAGTGGGCGGAATGTTGTTATCGCTGGCATTAACGTCATTCTTAACCGGTATTACTGAACCTCTTGAATTTAGTTTCTTATTTATTGCACCTGTTTTATATGTGATCCATGCTGTGCTTGCTGGTGTGGCAATGGTGATTTGTAATTGGTTCGGTATTTTACATGGCTTTGGTTTCTCTGCTGGTCTGATTGATTTTATTCTTAATTGGGGACTTGCGACTAAGCCATGGTTGCTTGTACCACTTATTGGTGCGTTCTTTGTACTGTATTTTGTAATATTTTACTTTATTATCAAAATCTTCAAGTTACCAACGCCTGAAGTTGATGATCCATCAGGATCACAAGAGGTGACTACAGATCCAGCGGCTTATATTGAAGCATTAGGTGGTGCCAATAATATTATATCGGTTGATGCTTGTATTACGCGGCTTCGGTTAGGTGTAAATGATTGTAACTTATTCGATGATGGTGCTTTAAAAGAACTTGGCGCTAAAGGTATTGTGAGAATTGGTGCTAAAAGTGCACAGGTTATCTTAGGACCTAAAGCTGAGTCTATTGCTAATAGCATTAAGGCTTCAATGAGTAAATAAAAATGAAATTAAAGGGAGTGATTGTAATGATTACTCCCTTTTTTATAAGCGAAAATGAATTAGCATATTTGGAATTACGGTAACTATTTTCCAAAAGTAATTAAAAAGGAGTATGTTAGAAGTAGGTATCTATTTGTTTAATTGACTATTTTGTGTAGGTGATATGAATCGCTTCTTTAAGAAAGTTTATCAATATATAAACCCCGCCGTTAATCCTGATTTAGCGCCTGCGTTTGATGAATGGCAAAAACATATTCCAACGCTATGGTTATTAGGTAAAACAGGTGCAGGTAAATCAACAATTATTCAGACTCTTACAGGTAATAGTTTGGTTGAAATAGGCAATGGTTTTCAACCGTGTACCCGCACAGCACACCATTATCTTTATCCTGCTGAAAATCCGTTAGTGTGTTTTCTTGATACGCGAGGTTTAGGTGAGGCGGACTACGATCCAAGTGAAGATATTGCGATGTGTAGTGGTAAAAGCCATGCCTTAATGGTGGTAATGAAAGCAGAAGAGCCAGAGCAATCAGGCTTATTAAATGCTTTAAAACAGATAAAGCGCAGTGGTGTAATTAAACACTTGTTGGTTATTCACACTGCGGTTAATAGCATTGTTGATACTCAAGAACGTCAGCGAGCGATTGATTATAATCACCAACGAGTAATGGAGATCTGGGGAATAAAGCCTACTCAATGGCAATCACAAACAGCTACTATCTATCATCCTATAGTGGTTGATTTGATCCCTGATGATGAACAATTTATTGGCCTTGATGACTTACATCATGCGTTAACTGACGCGCTACCGATGTTGAGTTTATTATCAAATCAACAAGCACATACTAATCGTGAAGAACAAAATTTTTACCAGCTGCGTCAAGAAGTATTGTGGTACGCAGGTGCTGCTGGTGCTAGCGATGCAATTCCTGCAGTAGGGTTATTTAGTGTGCCAGCTATTCAAGGCAAGATGCTGCATAGCCTTGCCAATCAATATGGTGTTAGCTGGAATAAAAAAGACTATGCTGAATTTGTTGGCATGCTTGGTTCTGGTTTTTTATTGCAATATTTATCTAAATTAGGCTTGAATCAATTAGTGAAGTTTATTCCTGCTTATGGTCAAACTGTAGGGAGTGCAACGGCTGCTGCGATGAGTTTCTCATCAACTTATGCTATTGGTCGCGCTGCTTGTATGTATTTGTATCACCGTAGTAAAGGCGAACCAATTTCTAAAGATCAAATTAAATTGGCTTATCAACAAGCATTTACGACTGTCAAAAACATAGCAGATCGACAACAAGTTACTCAAGCATCGAAAAGCAACATCGAAAAGGACAGCCAATGAAACGGATCAGTAAAAGTTATCAGTTAATCAATCAACTTTCAGAAGGCTTTTTGCCGTTAGTGGTGTCGGCTATCTGTTTACCGGTATTAGTATTAGCGGGCTTTGGTGTGGTTGATCTTATTCAGCAAGGATTATGGTGGTTATTCTTTGCCATTATTGCTGGTGGCTGTTTATTAGCGTTTGTACCTTATTGGTGGTTGCGGCGTAAACGTGTCGTTGCTGATGCTGTCATTGATGATATCGCGCCACTGCACGTGTCAGCTAATCCTCAATGGAGTGAGCACGATCATCAAGTGTGGCAACAAATGACAGCTGTGATAGATAAACAGTTAGCAGAAGATGCGGCATGGGAAAGTTTACAAGCCCATGCTTATGTGTTGGTGGCTGATGTCGCGGCACAATATCATCAACAATCAAACACGCAAAAACTGGCATTTACAGCGCCAGAGTTTTTAATGATGGTTGAAGAGGTGAGTCGTCGTTATCGTCATTTTTTACAGCAACATGTCCCATTTTCAGAAAAAATCACTCTCACAAGCTTGAAGCAAGGTTATGCACTTAAAGATAAAATGGGATACGCCAAAAGTGCTTATGACATTTATCGTTTATTTCGTATAGCGACCCCCACAGGTTGGTTAGCAGAAGTACGAGGATTAGTGGTTGGTAAGTTATTTGATGATGTCAGTGCTGAAGTTCAGGCTAAATTAAAGGCAACCTTACTTCAAGAAGTTGCATCTGTAGCGATTGATTTATATAGCGGTCGTTTTAAACTTGATGATGCCGCCGTGCCTCATAGTCAGCTACACGATCAAGATAAACAAGCGACAGCGATAGCGGTTGAGCCATTACGTGTGGCTGTTGTGGGTCAGGTGAGTGCTGGCAAATCCTCGGTGATTAACGGCTTACTGGGTGAAATTGCTGCTGAAGTGAGTGCCTTACCGTCAACCGATAAAGTCACGACCTATAAATGTGAAGTTGAAGGGCTTGATTTAATAAATCTTATCGATTTGCCCGGCATTGATGGCAGCGTAGAAACCAATAATAAATTGCTTAAACAAATGACCCAAAGTGATGTGGTTATTTGGGTATTAAAAGCAAATCAATCATCACGTCAAGTTGATGTTGTTTTAAAGGAAGCATTAGATAGCTTTTATAAACAACCTAAAAATCAACATCGTAAAGCACCTAAAGTGATCATGTTGGTGAACCAAGTCGATAAACTTAAACCGGTTGATGAGTGGTTACCACCTTATGACTTGAATGGCCCACAAACCCCAAAAGGGCGTATTATTGCTGATGCTGTAAAATATAACCGTGAAATTATGGACGCTGAATATATTTTGCCGTTTTCTGTTAGTCGTGATCGTATTCCCTATAACCTTGATAACTTACAATCACAACTACAGCATGTTTATCAAGATGGTGTTAATACCCAACTTAATCGTCGCCGTGCGCAAGGAGAGACGATTGATTATAGTGAACAAGCGAAGCGACTATATCGATTAGGTAAATTAGTGTTTGATGCGGCAACAAAATAGCAGTTATTACGAACAATAAAAAATGGCCTTGATAGTAAGCATCTTTAATTATGAGACGTTTATTATTAGGCCATTTTATTCTGTTTAATGGTTAATGTAATTGTTCAACAAACCGAAAAGGTTAAGGTAATAAAACCCACGGATCGCCTGCTGTTGGCGTATTACCTTGGCTCCACCATTTTGCCTGGTATATTTTACCTTGGTAGTCAACTTTATCATTACCGTTATAAACGGCATTAGTTTCCCATGGAGTCACATCTGCAGGTAACTCTGGTGCTGGTGTTTCATCGGTTGGCGGTGTTACTGGCGGTGTTATAGTACCATCTGTCGGTGGTGTTACAGGTGGCGTAACTGTGTTATCAGTTGCCGCTTTAATTAACTTCCATGGGCCGCCTAAATCAGGCTGATCACTTTGTGTCCACCATTGAGCCTCATAAATTGCACCTTTGTAAGATACTTGCTCGCCACCGGTATAAACTTTATTTTGATCCCAACTTGCTACACCATCAACCGGTGGATCGGTTGGATCAGTTGTACCGCCGCCAGTATCTGGATCTAATTTATCGACCACACGAACGGCAGGCCAGTTAGCGTGCGAACCATAGAAATTAGTTACACACTTTTCATAATCACCTGCGACTAAAGCAGAATAAGCAGTTTGGAAACCGACTAACTCACACTCAAACGAGACGCCGCCAGGACGATCTGGATAATATTTCCAATTTGCATCCCAGTTAGTGTAAAGCACATCAGTTGCACCATTTAGATTTAAACTGCCATAAGGAGTTTGTTGCCAACAAGTATTGGTTTCATCACTTTTTAATGGAATTTGATAGTTTGCAACTAAGCCTTCCCAATAACGAATACGGTTAACCGGCTGGCCTTTATCTTTGTTTTGTTCGCCACACTCAATACCACCATTGATGACGTTAATTGTGGTACCAAAGCCATAACCGATACCAGCATCTGTTTCTCGTTGTGAAGGAGTCCAAGTGCGATCGATGACATGTAACATGGCTGGTTTAGGTGCTTGAGGTGTTAAGAAGAACCAGATAGCCGAAGCGAGATTGAGCCAAGAGTCAGCCACAAGCCCTGGGTTATTAAGCAATACTGTTGCATCGCCGTCAAACATGACTTCAGAAAAAGCGCCATAGTTAAAGTGGTAGGAGAGTTGTTTTGCGCCACGGCCAAAATAACCTTGCCCCTCGGCACAAGGCCAGCGTTTATTTTGCCAATCATCTTGACCACAACCTGTAGTGTAACCTGGTTGGCCTTCAGACCATCCCATTTCACGCACATGCACTAATGCTTGTTGCCATTCTTCAAGACCTAATGGGTTATCAGAGACGTTTTCAATACTAATATGGCCGCCAGTTTCTTGGGCGAAATGGGCGAAAGCCGTAATAATGGATTTTTTACAAATAGCGTCAGCATCACGGTCATCAGTGTAATCACCACAGAAAGCGGGGAATTTACCTATGGCACGTAAAAAACGAGTATAGGTATATTCAGGTGCGGCCATTTGAGTGAGGTAATTCCATTCAGTTTCAGGAAAAACGCGCTCAACGCGTTTGACGTTATCTGGGTTAGTATTCAAGCCTGGTGCGATACTTTCAACAACAGTATTTGATGCTGTAGCTAAGGCTTTTGCCCAAACATCATACATAGGATCAAGCGTTTTTGCGTTTTCTGCTGCTATTATTTCGGAACGTTCAATAACAAAACCACCGACATTATTAGGATCGGGTTGAGGGGTCATTGCGTAACAATTAGCAGCAAAAAAGCCGCCAATGATGAAAGATAGCGGATGTAATTTAGTCATTGACTCATTCCCTTATCAATAGAACACACAGAAGTTGTTAATAATGTTATCTATATGTAATGTAAGTGTGCAATGGTAAGAAGGGAAAAGCGTGTTATTGCATTGAAATTTAGTTAGAGATTAAACATTTTTTGCATTGAAAATGATGTTTGTCGCTTTATTTTCCTATTCTTTGGGTAGAAAAAAGTCCTTATAATCGAGTTGATCATAAGGACTTTTTAATCGTATGAATTATTATTTAGCGTACGAGGAAACGCGCTATTGGTGTTTTACGTAAACCACGAACAATGAGCGTAGATACAATCAATACGACAGGTACTGCGAAAATACTCGCAACAATCGAATTAATGCCTAATAGCCTGACGATATTTAAATAATAAATCACAATAATAAGATGACAGAGATAAATTCCTAATACATCTTTACTTAATGCGTGGGTGATTTTGTTGTCACCAAAATTTGGTTTAGCCAATAAAACAAAGAAAATACCTAATGCCCATAGCGGAGTCCCAAAAAGAAAATCATGGAAAAAAGCCCCATTTTCTTGCAGAGATAAGTAGTTTGCTTCACTAATAAATAACGCAAATCCAATAATTAACATTATGATGCTGTATTTTAAGCTAATACTGATATTACGACGACGAACTTCAAACCCAAGCATGATCATAAAGGTACTAAAAAATGGGCCGTTACGAGTGAATATCGGCGAGCTTAAATCTGTCATTTGGGAATAACTTCCCGCCATTAAACCAAAAATAAATAATCCGCTCGCCACTGGGATGATTAATCGCTCCAACTTGAAACGTAATAAGATAGTAATAACGGTTAACCCACTGAGTAAACCAGGAATATACCAAAGGTGCACTAATCCCCCTTCAAAAAGGGTATTTAATGGCGTTGCTAATAGTTTTTGCCAGTACATTCCACGTTCAGCAAAATAGCCATCGGTAGCTACAATATGAAAGTTAAACGGTAAAATGAGATAAATAATGCTCCATGATGCCCACATTATTAGTAATGGGCGAGCATAGCGCCATAAGTAGGGAATGCGCTCAGTTGTTAAACGAGGTTGAATGAAGTAACCAGCCATAATAAAAAATAGTGGTACAGCAAAACGACTCATTTGATTAAGACCCATGCCTAATAATGGTTGGCCATTAAAGAGTGGCGCTTGCATAAAAATTTGGCAATGTAAGGCAATAATAGCGATAGTAGCGATAATTCGACCGCATTCAAAACTGGCAACACGAGATTGAGACATTATTAAAACTCACGAACTAGAAGTGGTGTCGAAATTATATGTATTTGAGGATTTTGTAAATTGCATTGTGAAAGGGAATAACGTTATTGATCACATAATTACATTTTTAATGAGTATTAACAGCAAGTTATACGTAGAAAATGTAAGTAGGCAACAATGTATTTATAAAAAGTTACCTACTGATTAAAATATTTATAATCCTAATTGTTCAAGTAAATCTTGATTGTCATTATTATTGTCGATGGGTTTATTTTCTGAAATACGTTGGTTTTGTTGTTGAGCAACATAGGCTGTTTCAAAAATGGTATCAGGATCTTGTTCATCAACTTCAAAAGCTTCGAGTTGAATAAATTCAGTCTTATCCATTGCGAGTTCAAGATAAAAAATATTGTTGTTACTAGTGGTAAAACTAACGCGCCGAACTTGTGGGCGATCTAGATTGGTATCAACCGACAATATAATCTGTTTATGTAACGCCAACATCTTGGGCTGGTTTTGAGTAATTGAAATGTTTAATTCTCGTCCAATTTTACCAGTGAAATCTCCAACGACTTGGTTCATTAACTCCCCTAAAATGTTTGCTACGTCATCTGCGGTATGATGGATGGCAAGATCTGAATCTGTAAAACCCATGCGTAGCATATAATTTTGATAGAGTTCCATAGCAGCTGGTGCAGAGAAATTGGTAACAACTAACCCGGTAAAGCCGCCATCAAATAAAACAAAACATCCGATATCTGGTTTTAAACTGGTTTTATTAATTTTTTGTACCATCGGTGAGTATTTAATTTGACTGTCTGTGGCGCGTGATAATACATCAGCAAGAGAGTGACATAATTTTATTAAAATATCGTCAGTGGTGATTGTATGATTTTTTCTCATATACAGCCCTGTAGAACTTATTTATAACTAATAAGTGAAAAAATTCAATGGTTAAAAAAGCCGATAACCATTCTGCTTTTATCTGCTAGAAATAAAAGATATGAATATGTATCGGCTTCTAACGGCAGGACTTGAATCTTTATTTGCTGATATGGTGTTATTTGTTGTTGATGTTAAGCAAATCGCTTATCTAAATACGCAATAATATCGTTTGATTCATACATCCAGGTGATTTGATTATTTTCTTCAATGCGTAAACAAGGAACTTTGCGCTTTCCACCTTGCTCTAACAGTTCTTTATCCCAAGGCGAAACTTTAGCGTCGCGAGTAACAAGTGGTATATTTAAACGCTTTGCATGACGTCGTACTTTTACACAAAAAGGGCATGTTTCAAATTGATAAAGCTGCATATTAGCGACAGCAGCATCAACAGTCTGCTGCTCTAACGTATCGCGTTGCATTCCGCGTGGTGAAAAAATGGCATTAAGTATAAGGATGATGCGACCGACAATCCAACGAAGAGCTTTCATGTATATTATCCTATGGCTGATATAAAGATTATATCCTGATTCTATTATAAAAAAGCTGTTGGGTAACTATATGGTCAATGATTATATTTACTTAATGAAAGCGATATTGATTTTAGGAAACAACAATAAATTTATAAAATCAATATGGTAAGGTCAAATATAAATTTTATTTTTTTATTTTTACTTTATTTTTTTGGAAGTAAGCTCAATATTTAGATGTATGTCACTGAATGCATAATTTATATTACAGCAGATTGTTGCTTTGCTTTATACTAAATTTAAGTTTCGTGGGTAAGTGATTAATCTGATGATTAAAAATATAAATATTCTCATTTGTGACGATTCAGTATTGGTACATAAGTCCATTACACGATCCCTACAGTCATGCACTAATGCGACTTTTTTCTATGCTGGAAATGGAAAAGAAGGACTTGATCACTTAAAAAATATTGATATCGATATTATGTTTTTAGATCTAACCATGCCGGTGATGGATGGTTTTAGCGTGATGAAATCGTTACCTGTACGCGACTTTAAAACCACAATTATTGTGTTATCTGCTGATGTTCAATGCACTGCAATGGAAAGAAGTTTAGCATTAGGGGCTGATTATTTTTTACCGAAGCCTTTTAATCATAAACAGCTGCTAGAGCTTTCTCAACGCTTAGGGTTAGTGTTTGATAGTGCGCAAGACTCAGTCATAGATACATATTTAATTAGTGAGCACCCAATAGATAATATTCGTGAAATAGCCAACATTGCCCTTGGAAGAGGGGCGGCTATCATTTCCGATCATTTAGGTGATTTTATTAAAATGCCGTTACCGAATGTGGCATTTATGAAAAGCAGTGATTTATCTATGGCGATTGCTGATATTCGTAATGATAATCAACTTATCGCGATAACACAGCGTTTTGTCGGTGGTGGTATTCACGGCGAAGCTTTAGTAGAACTACATGGTCAAGATATTCATGCCTTTGGTAAAAAATTAGGCTTTAGTCAAACCGATGAATATAAAAATGAAGTTGTGATTGATATTGCAAATTTAATGGTGTCATCTTTTTTAGTCGCATTATCAGAGCAAATATTAATTCCATTTTCAGTTCGACAACCTATTGTTCTTGAAGAATATATGAATTTGCATCATACACAGTGTGATACAAATACTTATTTCACCATTGAATATACCTATAAGGCAGAAATATTAGATGTTGAATGTGATGTCTTATTTATTATGGATAGCCATTCTCTAACTATTATTAATGATAAAGTGATGGAATCATTACATTGAACGAAATATCTTTAGCTGATTTTCATTTAACGATGCAAGTATTAGATAACCTTGATGCGGGTGTTGTTATATTAGATGAGACCTATAATGTCTGTGCATGGAATACGTTCATGCAGGCATATAGTGGTATTTCTAGTATGCAAATTATGGGTAAATCGCTATTTGATGTAGTACCTGACTTACCTCAGTCGTGGTTGAAAAATAAAATACGCTCGACGTTTAAGTTACGAATGCATTCCTTTTCTGCATGGGAAGATCGGCCATGGGTGTTTCGTTTTTTAAATTTTTGTCCAATATCTGGTAGCTCAGATATTATGTATCAGAATATGACCTTAACACCATTACGATCATTATCAGGTGAATATAAGCATATTTGTTTAACCATTACTGATGTTACTGATATTGCTAAAAACAAAAATCATCTTCATGAGTCAAATAAACAGCTAACGCATTTAAGTATTACTGATCGACTAACCCAACTTTATAATCGAGGTCATTGGGAGAATTGTTTGGCTGACGCGTTTGAGTATTGCCAGCAAACGCAAACACCAGCAACGTTAGTGATGTTCGATATTGATCATTTTAAACGTGTTAATGATACTTATGGTCATGTCGCGGGTGACGGGGTAATAAAAGTTATCGCTGACGTTTTACGGCGTACAAAACGACAAACAGATATCGCTGGCCGTTATGGTGGTGAAGAATTTGGTATTATTTTACCTGGAACATCAGCAGAGCTTGCCGGTTACTTTACCGAAAGGCTACGTAACCGTATTGAAAAAGAAACGGTATTTGATGATCAGCGAGGGATTGTTAAAGTCACAATCAGTCTCGGTGTGTGTGAGTGGAACCCTAAACTAAGTGATTATAAATCATGGTTAGAAAAATCTGATTTAGCTTTATATGAATCAAAGAAAAAAGGTCGCAACACCACTACAATTATCAATAGTGATGATTGTTATACAGATAGTAAAGGCGAATTTATTTTAACGGAAGTTGACGCCAATACGACTATAAACTAAACAATATTATGCAAGCTATCCTGTAATATTGATAATGACTGTATGTTTAGTATGGTTTATGTAAAATGCAGGCGTTTTTCCTGTTTTAGGTTAGTCGCTATGCGCATTCATGCTGTACATACTCTTTATGAAGAACGTCTTGCACGTTCAACTCGTCCATTCCTTGCTCGTGGCTGTAAAGTCCAACGCTGTCGTCAGTGTATGTTACGTACGCATCTGTGTATTTGTAAACATCGCCCATTAGCCAAATCAAACGCGGCTTTTTTATTGGTAATGTTTGATGATGAAATTTTAAAACCGAGTAATACTGGCCGATTAATTGCAGATGTGTTTGAAGATACCTTTGCTTATATTTGGTCGCGCACTGAACCTAACGTTGAGATGTTAGCGTTATTAGATGATCCTCAATGGCAGCCTTATGTGGTTTTTCCTGCGGAATATGCACCAGAAAGAGAAGCGAAGACAATAGAGCTTGAAGCAGGGAAGCGACCATTATTTATAATGTTAGATGGCAGCTGGGCTGAAGCTAAAAAAATGTTCCGCAAAAGCCCATACCTTGATCGTTTCCCGTTATTGTCGATTAATCCAGATAAGCCATCACGTTATAAAATGCGTGAAGCATCAAAAGAAAATCAACTGGGTACCGCTGAAGTTGCAGCACGGATTATTGATGTATTTGGTGAGCACTATAACGCTGAGCTATTAGATTTATGGTTCGATGTTTTCCGCGAAAATTATATTGCAGGTAAAATGAATCGCTTAGTACCAGAGTATTCATCGTTATCTGTATTAGAAAAATTCATGTCGATTGATGAAACGTCAATTTAAAAATGTGATGTCGACTGAATAACATTAAAATCAAGTTGAACAATAACTGCTGAATTAGCCGTAGATCACAGTCATTTTTGGTCTAAATGTGGATAATTTTTAGTATATTTAATGAGTTATAAGCTCACGGTGTAGTTAAACATTATTTGTAGGAGAATAGGATGTACTACGGCTTCGATGTAGGCGGAACTAAAATTGAATTTGGTGCATTTAATGAAAAACTAGAGCGCGTAGCAACAGAGCGTGTACCAACACCGAGTGATGATTACGATAAACTTATCGATACTATTGTGTCTATTATTGCCGCTGCAGATACCAAATTTGGTTGTGAAGGCGCTGTTGGACTGGGTATTCCTGGAATTGAAGATGCACGAGATGGCACTGTATTAACCTCAAATGTCCCTGCAGCCAAAGGACGTACATTGCGCAAAGACTTAGAAGCAAAACTGGGTCGTAGTGTCAGCCTTGATAATGACGCTAACTGTTTTGCATTATCTGAAGCATGGGACGATGAACATCAAGATGCACCGTCAGTATTGGGGCTTATTTTAGGCACTGGTTTTGGTGGCGGTATGGTGTTTAACGGTAAGGTCTTTTCAGGCTTAAATCATGTCGGTGGTGAGTTTGGTCATGCGCGTTTACCATTAGATGCATGGTTACATTTAGGTGAAAACGCGCCATTATTTGATTGTGGTTGTGGTCAAAAAGGCTGTATTGATAATTATTTGTCTGGTCGTGGTTTTGAGCAGATTTATACGCATTATTACGATGAAAAACTAAAAGCAATAGAGATTATTGAACGCCATGCTGCGGGTGATGAAAAAGCACAACAGCACGTTGATCGTTTTATGGAAATATTAGCAATGTGCTTTGCTAACTTATTCTCGGGTGTTGATCCTCATGTTGTGGTGTTAGGTGGTGGTTTATCGAATTTTGAATTAATTTATGATGAATTACCAAAGCGTTTACCTAAATACTTATTGTCAGTGTCACAAGCACCAAAAATTGTAAAAGCAAAACACGGTGATGCTGGTGGCGTTCGTGGTGCTGCTTTCTTGAATATTAAATAGTAACTATTATGTAGTTCACCAATATTTATTGTGTAACGAAAAGCACTTCATGGCGAAGTGCTTTTTTTTTATGTTAGAATCCGCGCTTGTTTTCTTATGCCGCTCTATTGGTATAAGCGTATTTATTGCTAGGAATACACTATGTCGTTTGAAACGCTCGGTCTTCACCCTAAATTATTGCAAGTTGTTACAGAGTTAGGTTATGAAAAACCAACAGATGTGCAGCTGCAAGCGATCCCATTAGCATTGGCTGGGGATGATGTGATGGCTGGGGCACAAACGGGTACCGGAAAAACAGCAGCATTTGCGCTTCCTATTTTACAACGTTTAATGACATTGCCATCATTGACAGAACAGGGAATAGAAGACGCTAAGCCCCAACAAGGTGCAAAAATTCGCGCTTTAGTGATCACGCCAACCCGTGAATTGGCACAACAGGTCTACGATAGCTTTATTGCATATAGTAAATACACAGAACTGAAAGTCGCTGTTGCTTATGGTGGCACTAGTATGAATGTTCAAATTAAAGCATTAAGAGCTGGCGTTGATATTTTAATTGCGACACCAGGACGCTTACTTGACCATGTTTTTGTCGGTAATGTATCACTTGCGAATGTAGAAACATTTGTGCTTGATGAAGCAGATCGTATGCTTGATATGGGGTTTATTATTGATATTAACCGTATCATGAAGCGCATGCCAGCTGAGCGACAAACACTATTTTTCTCTGCTACTTTTTCAAAACAAGTTAAGAAATTAGCCTTTAGTATTTTAACTGAACCTAAAATGGTGGAAGTTACACCTGAAAATATAGCGGCTGATACTGTTCAACAAATGGTATATCCAGTAGATAAGAAACGTAAATCGGAATTATTAGCTTATTTAATTGGCTCGCGTAATTGGCAGCAAGTGCTAGTATTTACTAAAACTAAACAAGGTTCTGATCAACTCGCTAAAAGTTTAGGCTTAGATGGTATTAAAGCTGTATCAATCAATGGTGATAAAAGCCAAGGTGCTCGTCAGCGTGCTTTAGATGATTTTAAAGCGGGTAAAGTGCGTGTATTAGTGGCAACGGATGTGGCTGCTCGTGGTTTAGATATTCAACAACTAGAGTATGTTGTTAACTTTGATTTACCGTTTAATGCTGAAGATTATGTCCATCGTATTGGTCGTACAGGCCGTGCAGGAAATACAGGTTATGCGATCACATTAATGAGTCTTGATGAAGAATGGGCATTAAAAGCGATAGAAGAGCTATTAGATACACGTTTACCACAACAATGGCTTGAAGGTTATGAACCTGATCCAAGTTTAATTGAAACCGTGTCTGTTCATCGTGGAGCATCTGCAGAAAAACGTCGCGCTAAGGCAAAGAGTAAAGTACACCAAAATAGAGGAAAAAACGCTCAACGTCGTCGTTAAATAACAGTCATTTATATCTCAAAAAATACTAAAACGTCGCTGAATTGCGGCGTTTTTTATTTATATGCTATGTATTGCATCTGTATTTTAAAAACTTTAACAGAATTAGTTGTTTAACCAAATGTTGTCTGCTAATTTAGCATTTTAGCGTGTAGTATTTTACTTCGGTTTTGGCTGTGATAATGTTTTTGAGGTATTTATGGCGGGGTTAAATAAATGGCTTCGTTCAATTGTCTTATTTTTAGTCTTTTTCACCATAGTGGCATATGGGTGGTATCTTTTGGGCGGAGCACAGAAAGAATATATTGTTACGCCTCAAAATAGCCAATATAAAATTATTGATGACTCAGTCCAAAGTGGGGCAACAAAAGCAACATTAGATATTAGTAAGGATAGTGTATTTTTAGAATGCGATATTATCAATAAAGCTAAGTGGCCGTTTTGTGAAATAGCGATTTCGTTGACTAATTATATTGATAAAGGGATCGATTTAAGCACTTATCACTCAGTGGGTATTGATATTGATTATACGAGTCCACTTGAAGATGAGCGCGTAAGAGTATATTTACGTAATTTTGATTCAACCTATGCAAATGTAAATGATCCAATATCATTAAAGTTTAACGCGATTGAATATTCACCGGGTGTTGATGATGGATTGAAGATTTTCCCATTGCGAAACTTTCAAGTGTTATCGTGGTGGATCGCTGAAAATAATATTCCTGTCGATAAGTCGAGTCGGCAATTTGATAATATTTCAGTGATTGAAATTGCTACAGGAAGTTATGTTAAAGAGTCCTATTATGCTATTCGATTAAATAGATTAGTATTTTATGGTGAATGGATATCAGAATCGTCTTTAGTTAAAGCATTGCTATTATTGTGGGTTGTTACCGCTATTATCATTATTATGAGTGAACGATTTATTCTTGATAAAAGAATAAAACACACAGAAGAGCGTAGCCAGCGTTTACGTGACGCCAATAGATTGTTATATAACAAAAGTCTAAAATTTGAACATTTAGCCTGTACTGATCCATTAACGCGGATTAGAAATCGACATACCGTAACTGAATGGTTAGAAGAGATAACGATTCAAACTCAATCTAATGATATCCCTTTCTCAATGATTTTTATCGATATCGATCATTTTAAAGCGGTAAATGATACTTATGGTCATGGTTTTGGCGATACGGTATTAGTTAAATTTGCAGAAACGATTGATAAATTAATACGTCGTTCTGATATGTTTGCTCGTTGGGGAGGAGAGGAGTTTGTTCTTTTTTGCCCTGAGACGAATATGAGTACAGCTGTTGAAATTGCAGAAGAAATTAGAGAAACGATTGCAAACAAAGTCTGGGATTTTGATCACGAATTTAAGTTAACTTGCAGTTTAGGTATTGCTGAATTAGTGAATGAATCTAGTGAAGAGTTAATTCAGCGTGCTGATTTAGCGTTATTAAAAGCAAAAAAAATGGGTAGGAATCGAATAGAAATAAGCTGGGAGCACCAACAGCTTAGATAAGATTGATAAAAAAAGCCGAATATTGCTTTGTATCCATTTTTATGGAGCATTGCAATAGACGGCTTTTTTTTTGAGTATAGATATCAGTAAATATTAACTCTCTAATATAATATGCCCAGTGGCAACCATATAAATAGCAAATAAAGACAAGAGAATTAATACAACAACGAAAATACGCTCTTTACCAACAAAGGAAGGTTGATTTAACTCTTTCTTGGCTTTAATGAAGAAATAAAGGCCTGGTAAATATAATAAAGACGCTAATAGTAAGTGGCTTAATCCTGAAGCATAAAGTAGCCATAGACCATAGATCGTCGAACCTAAACCGATAAATAATAATCTACCGCGGTTTTTATTTTTAATCGCAAGTTTTAGCGTGTAAGCCGCAACAAGGAAGTAGGGAACTAAGATCATTTCTGAAGCAATTATGAGTAATGAATTATAAGTCCCGCCAGCATAGATAACGGCAAATAATGAAATCTGAATACAAATAATGGTCAGGTTAAGGGCTTTAATTGAGGTACCGGCACTATTCTCTTTAGCATAAGACTTAGGGAACATATTATTTTGTGCAGCTAGTAGTGGTGCTTCTGTAGCGAGTACTGTCCAACTTAAAAATGCACCACTAACAGAGACCAATAAACCACAACCAATAATAATTGAACCCCATGGGCCAAGAATATGTTCAAGCACAAGTGCCATTGATGGATTATGGAATTTAGCTAATTCAGGTGTGGAAATAACACCCATAGAAAGTAGTGTAACAAAGACATAGATAACAAGTGCTGTTAGTAGTCCGAGAATAGTAGCTCGGCCGATATCACGACGATTACGCGCTCGAGATGAAACGATCACAGCGCCTTCAACACCGATAAATACCCATACAGTAATGAGCATGGTGCCTTTAACTTGGCTTAGTAAGTCATGCTGAGGACCAAATTCTAAACCTGTAAAATCAAATGTAAATGTGTGCCATTTAAATGCGACTAAAGTACAGAAAATAAATAACACTAATGGAATTAATTTAGCAACGGTAGTAATAGTATTAATAGTTGCAGCTGTTTGTACACCACGTCTTACTGATGCATAAACAAGCCACAATAGAATAGATGCACCAACAATTGATTGCCAAGTGTTACCCATACCAAAAATAATATGACCAGGTTTATCAAAGAACATACCTAAGGTGCTAAAGACAATCACAAGGTATGACACATTGGCGAGCATTGCACTTAGCCAATAGCCCCAAGCTGAACAAAATCCAACAAAGTCGCCAAAGCCTGCTTGTGCGTAACCAAAAACACCACTATTAATATTAGGTTTTAGTAATGACAAAACTTGAAAAGACATAGCAAGGAATATCATGCCTACACCCGTAATAGTCCAGCCGATTATAACTGCTGCAGGGCTAGCAACAGCTGCCATATTTTGTGGCAGACTAAAAACCCCCGCACCAATCATTGAGCCGATTACAAATGCAGTTAATGCACCAAATCCGAGCTTATTATCCATTCTTTAACCTAGTATTTAAATTTTAATTTACTCGATTATATGGATTTTCATTATGCGTAAAAGCTATTTTTAATTTTTTTCATATTTAATGAAATATATTTTTAAATAAAAACATATAAGTTGTATATATATCTTTACTGGTTGTATGTAATGCTATCTTTTTAACAACCTATTGATAACAATAGTGGTTGCAAAGTGGCTTAATGGAACGTTAATTGTGCTTTAATGTTCTGATTTAATACAAAGGCTAAAGTTTTACCTTGTTCGGCGGCTGTAGTGATAATTGGGGTATTAAATGCTTCAATTTCGCCTGTAACAATAACAGCAGAGCAATTTCCTGTTTCTAATGCTTTTGCCATAAGTAAATGTTTACTTTGGTTTTTGGCATTTTTAAGTAGTAGCACTTTATTAATATCAATGCCTGCATTTATGAGTAATTGCTTATCTAAAAGTGCGTCTTGACCAATAAACATAATCCAACGATTTTCTTCATTTGCTTGTTTAAGAAGACGTAAAAAATAAGCCAGTTGAGCTTGTTGTTGTTCACTATAACTGACCTCAATCGGAACAGCCCTTGACGGAGATGCTACACCATTTAAATGTGATCCAAATGTGGCCTTGTAAACGTCAGAAGCAGTAATAAATTCTTGAGTCTGCATTAGTGCTTTCATAGTGTCATCTCCGACAGTGGTTATATATACATGCTGTATGTACATACAGTAGTTTTATTCCGATTTAGATGCAAGCATTATTTGTCGAATTTATATGTTCGATATAAAAAAACAGTCGTTTTTTTAAAGATGTATTCGTCATGTAACATGTTGTTATTAAGCGTTTTTATTGTTTTTTTGAGTGTTTTACATTGACGACTGTCTGAAATGAATTTTTATTACGATATGAAATTTTGAGTTATATCCCAAAAATTCATACAGTAGTTTTTACTGTATAAGACGTACAAGTGGTGTGATTTGGAAATGAGAAACAACAAGTAATCGTTAAGTGAGAGAGATATTAACGTATATATACTAGCTGCCGACATTACAACAAAGGTCATTGTGCATTGTGTAATAAATGACTTTATGAGAAATAATAATGAGTTTTTAGCAGTGATTGTCTTATCAACAACTATATATAATTAAAAAAACAAATAAATAGGGTAATAACATGTTAGATAATACAATGATTTCATTATTGGTTAATTTTATTGATATACAAACTGACCAGCATATTCTTCCTACAAGAAAATATATAACAGCTGATAGTCTGTCATATTTACCTGTGGTTGAGGATATTTTAACTGTTGAAATTGACATTGATACTCAATTGCCAGTATCACTATCCATTAATGATATACAATTTTTCAATGCGAGTGATACACAGCCTCAAGTTCCAGCTAAGTGTTATATTGTTAAACAAATAGTCAAAAAACTTATGGTAAATGAAGCTTGTGATAATATTGATTATCTTTTAGAAGAGATGTCTTTCATTGCTGCGAAGAAAGCTTGCTTAACAATAACTAAATAAAATAATGATGGTTATACTCATGTTAGGCGGGAGTATAGCAATTAGTTATGATAGATCGACCAATGAGTAAGCCTCTAAGGCGAACTCATTGGTATTATCAGTTACAATGAAGTGCGAAATTAAAGTCTAAAAAGCTCAACACGAAGGTGGTTTTCATCTTCATATGCAATGACAGATTGGAAATAACCGCTTTGATCAATGGCAGCAGAGAAAATATCTTTGTGCTCGGTATTACCAATAAATAAAATTTGAGTTGATTTGATCATCAGCCCATCATCGTCAAAACTTGATGTTAAATCTTCATCTACTACACAAACTAAGACTTTACCAAATCGTGCTTTCAAATTGATATTATGTGCCAATGAATACTGCACTTTGGTATGTAATTGTGATTCGACTTCTTCAATAAGATCAACAAAACGATAAAGATCTGTAGAGCTGGTTTGTAGCATACGCTCTCGATCATTATTTAGGATTGACTCTAAACAAGCGCCTGTTTTTCTACCGCGCAGCAACCAACTTTTGGTTGATTTCTTAACAGCACGATATCGATTATCTTTAAGGATTCGCTTTAAGTACTGAACAAGTAAATTATTTTGCTCAGTCTGTGTTAGGCGACGTTCAAGTTTTTTAAATTCTAGATGTAGTAGGGCGTGAGTACTAATATCGAGTAGTTGTTGAGACTGATTCATTTCTGTACCGAGTTGGAGCGGGTTTGATAATAATATCATATTATTACTGATGTAAGATAATAGTTAATACGTTAATTATAAATTGCAAAATTAAGCTTAATAATTTTTATATTAAGTGATATTAATCGCATAAAAATTTATATATTACGTCATAAATGGACAAAGATTTGAACAAATAGAAGGGGTAAATAATATTTTCCTTTTTATCGTAAAAATTATGGTGGTTAAGGTGAGTGGACCGCTATTTGATGGTATACCAATACAACGGATCGCTGATGATGTAGGCACGACGCCAAAGTTATATTTAAAACAAATATAATGGTTAACATAGAGATTTAGCCATTACTGTGGTGTCAGAAAGCAATCTAATACTTCAAATAAAGTGTCTATTTCATGGTAAGTATTGTAATGCATACACCCAATACGAATAACCCCGCCTTTATTGAGTAGCTTCAATTGTTCACATAATCCTTGTGCATAAAAATGCCCATGCCAAACACAGATATTGTGGTTACTAAGATAGCTGGCGATTTCTGCTGGCATCGTATTATCAATCCTGATCGCGAAAGTTGGTGTACGTTGTTGATGATGATTCAGGCCATATAAGGTGACATTACTATAGTGGTTTAAATGGGATAGGAAATATTGGCTAAGCTTGGTTTCATAGGCTTGATAATAATCAAAACTACGACATAAATGTTGCCGAAGTGATAATGATTGGTTGTCGATATGATGGCTGTAATCGGCTAAATAATTAACTGCAGCAATAAATCCAGCCAAAGACTCAAAGTTTTGTGTACCGGTTTCAAAGCGAGCTGGCCCATCATTGGGAGCTGGCTCGACTTTATAAGGGCGAAGTGTTTGAAGCCATTGTGGTGCAATATAAGCAATACCAAGATGGGGGCCAAAAAACTTGTAAGCAGAACAAACTAAAAAGTCACAATCTAATGCTTGAACATCAATTAATCGGTGTGGTGCATAGTGTACTGCATCAACATACACTTGTGCACCGACAGCATGCGCTGCAGTAATGATGCGTTTTACATCTATTAGTGACCCTGTCACATTAGACGCGTAAGTAATGGCGACTAATTTAGTGCGAGAATTGAGTAGCGTATTGAAATGGTCATAATCAAGATCGCAATTAGCATCATTTAAACGCACTTGATGGACGGTAACCCCTTTATCCTCGGCGGCTTGCTGCCAGCTTGATACGTTTGAGTAATGATCAAGTGCAGTAACAATAATCTCGTCACCTTGTTGCCAATCTCTCGTTATTGTTCGACTTAAATGAAAAGTAAGGCTGGTCATATTTGCCCCAAAAACAATATTGTTGGCTGAGGGGGCATTGACTAAAGCTTGTGCTACCTGACGAGCCTCTGACATTAATGTTGTTGTTGCAATGCTAGCAAAAAAAGACCCACCTAAGTTTGAATTAAAATGGCCTAGATAATGACTCATTGCATCTAAAACTGATTGAGGAACTTGTGAACCCCCGGGGCCATCAAAAAAACATACAGGTTGATTGTTAATTTTCTGATTTAATGCCGGAAATAAGTGCCGATTTTCTAAGGGATCAAATGTCATGCTGAATCTCCTTGGTGGTTAGCACAAATACATCCCAATAACCTTGATGGTGTTTTTTGATCGTTTTAATAGGGTGGGCGTTATGCCATAAAATATTATCCGCTAAGATAGCCATTTCGCCATGCTGTAATGTTGTACACAGAAAAGGTGATGAGGTGTTATTTTTATAAACTAAAAACTCTCCGCCAGCAATGTTGTGACGTTTTATACCAATCACCGCAATATGTTCAAACCCATCTTGGTGAATGCCTTCTGGCGATGTTGGTACCTCACCATCAATAACAGTGACACGCATTTGGTGAATTTCGATAGGTTGATTATTAGGAATAGCATTAGCATCTTGAAATAATTGGCACATCTCAAGCATACCGCTACAGGTTATGACCGTATCATCTAGAGGTTCAAAATGACGAATAACGTTACCTTGAAAATGATTGATATCATCAGATTGGACAAAATCTGAAGCTGGTAAGTGGACAAGTTTTCCATCATGCAGAGCAACAATAGAATAGCGGCGTAAACGATACTGACCATCAGCATGAGAGGTTTGGGGTAAATGTGTAAACGAAGGAGCTAATTCATCGACAGCATGCTCACTCAGTTGAGTAAGTTGTAAACTACACATTAGTGGGGTCATCATCATACATCTCCTCTATCAGCATGACTTACAGATAGAGTTGGCTAAAAATCTTAATATTACAAATTTAATCGACTATATTTTGGCTTTATTGGTTAAAAATAGAATTAAAGTTTATTTATCGCGGTTAATTTAGTATTTAAAACTACCTGAAATCGAAGGCTCATAGTGTGATGAGTAAGTTGATGCGAGAAATAGTGAATAATTAAACAATTATCGAATTAAAGACTATTTTTTTAAATAAAACTGGCATAAAAGAATAATATTTTCTCATCATTATGATTAAAAATAGCGGGTAAATTAGACAATAAATACTAAGTAACGGTGTTTATAATTATTATCCATGGCTGCAGAATAATGCATATGTAACAAAATATGTCTTTCATTAAAATGGGTGTTTTTTATTTCATTACATATCATGTGCTTATGATATGTATAATTTTTTATTATTGTTTGTGGGTGGAATATGATTTCATTATCACATGATTGCTTTTGTATATTCCTCCCCCAACAAAAATGAAAGCAATGGCAGCGTTATAATCTATATGCTCAATAGAGAGACGTTGCTTATTATAAAATAATGAGATCAACATGCCTTTAAAATTAAAAAAACTATCGTTAGCCGTCGCACTTATTGCAACTAATTTTGCTGCTGTAACTACTGTTAGCGCACATGGTTGGGCTGATTTTCCGCCATCACGTACTGAAATTTGTGATCGTGACGGTGGCTACTGGCAAAATAAAATTCCTAATGCGGCATGTCAGGCTCTCTGGGATAAATCAAATGCACATCCTTTTACCCAAAAGAATGAAAACGCAGCTTTAACAGCAGATTACAACAATATTGAAGAAGTAAAAAAACAAGTTGTTGATGGTCTGTTATGTTCAGGTGGTGATCAGAAAAAAGCCGGTTTAGATATTCCACATAGTGAGTGGCAGCAAACAGAAGTTATTGTTGATGCTAACGGTGAGTTTGATTTTAAGTGGGTTGCAACCGCGACACATAATCCATCATTCTGGCAGTTCTACATTACTAAGCCAGATTACGATAAATCACAGCCATTAACGTGGAATGATTTAGAGTTGGTTGATGAAGTAGGTAATATCGAACCAACTGAAGCAACACCATACGATACGTATAACTTTAAAGTGAAGCTACCAAAAGATCGTATTGGTGATGATGTTATCCTTTATTCACGTTGGCAGCGTATTGATCCAGCAGGTGAAGGTTTCTACAACTGTAGTGATATCACTATTAAGCAAGGTAATGGTGATATTACACCACCGCCTGTTGTAGGTGGCAATTTACATGCAATTCCAGGTTTCTTTGTTAAGCCTGGTTTTGTACCTGTTGAAGGCGACACAGTACGCTTCCGTCTTATGGCTCCAGGTACTGGCGCTGAAGTATTGGATCAGCGTTTGGTGATCACAGCGGCTAACCAAGCTACTTGGGCACAAACATTAGCCGAGCAAATTAATGCATTAGCAACAGACAGATTATTTATTGGTGTTTGGAACCAAACTGCGGCTAAGTATGAGTTTAATGCTAATAACATTCATGCAAACCAAGTATGGGTAGAAGCTGAAAAGTATGGCTTTGCATTAAGTATCTTTAAAGATCTTGAGCCATTACCGCCCGTTGTGGAACCTGAGTTACCAGAAGGTAGCTGGAGCAAGTCTGCAACTTATGTTGCTGGTGATGTGGTAACACATGATGGCAAAACGTGGAAAGCTGGCTGGTGGACTAAAGGTGAACAACCTGGTGTTGCGAACGTATGGACACACGTTCTTACTGATGGCGAAACACCAGATGTTAGTGCTTGGTCAGCAACGAAAACATACAATGAAAATGATGTCGCTATTCATAACGGCATTAGCTGGAAAGCATACTGGAACACAGTAGGCGAAGAACCAGGAACTACAGGTGAGTGGGGAGTATGGCGTAAGCTGTAATTCTTAACTGATAACATATATTAAGGCCTGCATTCGTGCAGGCCTTTTTGTATCGATTATTCTTTAACGATACGTAAGCTGATCTTTTGATTTGGTCGGCCGTGTAATTCAACCAAATAACTGCCCCATTCATGAGTATTAACATGATGCAGCGCTAATTTTTGCTCAATACAATATAAATTAGTAATGTACTGGCCATTTATATCAGCTCCTTTGATGGTTAATTTTACATTTTGATTAGTCGCAAATACCATTTTTTCATTCCACTCTTTTATCGCTAATTGAATATATGCTTGGCCTTTCGCGTTGAGTGTTAATGAATAACCCAATGTTTTATCGAATATTTGCTCTAACTGTATTGCTTCTTCAGGAGTATTTGCCGTTACTTGATTAACTGGGATCACATTACATGTTGCTTGATAAGGAGTAACAAAATAGGTATTACGACCTTTAATTTCAGCATCAGAAGGAATTTGAGGTGCAGCAATTACTGGTGAACTAACCGCAATAGTGAGCAAAGCCGACAGTGTTTTATTCATGGTAATAGTCTTATTGTTGAAGTGGAAAAGCCGTGATGCAATTAGATGGATCTTGTTTGGTTTTTAATGGAATTATTTGGCAAAAAGGGCTTTGGTGAGCTGGATCTTTGCTCATATCACGGGTAGATAAACTAGCAAAAAAAGCTAATAAAGCCTGCTTTTCAGCTAGTGTTAATCTAAAGCCTTGTAATCGCGGATCTTTACTTAAATGTTTACGACCATCGCCTTTATTAGGACCAATAGTGATAATACGTCCACCAGCAGCATAACTATCAAGCACAGCTTCAAGGCGATGAAAACTACCATCATGTCCCCATGGCCCAGTATTGTTAACATTAATCAATGACGGAATACGAAACTTACCATCATCTATTTTTTGCAGAGTAAACTGTCGTAGTCCTGTTTCATCGGCAGGGTAGCTATATTCTTCGCCTGTATTTTTAATACCATAAAGACCCGTATTGTAATAGAGGTTATTAGTGGCGGATGGTTGATTTAACAATGGTCCAGCATGGCATTGAGAACAACCTAATCGCTGGCTGCGAAATAAAGTTAATCCTTGTTGTTGCTGGCTATTAAGGGCTGTTTTATCACCTTTAATAAAAGCATGATAAGCTGTATCGGTATCAATAATCGTCGCAACATAACGACTTAATGCGCTGATCACTCTTGCTGTGGTTATTGTACTGTCACCAAAACTGGCTTCAAAAAGAGGCTGGTACAAGGTGTTAGCTTGCTGTAACCGCGTGAGTAGCAAACTATCTGTCATTCCCATTTCTGGTGGATGTAATGAAAAAAGCGGTAATTTAATAGTGTCAGTGAGTGTGGTTAAATTTGGCTGACGCTGCATAAATGCAGTTAACTGTACGCTATTAAGCAACGATGGTGTGTTGAGGGTGGTAGGATTGTTATTGATATCTGGTACTTTAGCAAAACGATTGGTCCAACCTAAATCAGGAGCGTGACATAACGCACAGCTACGATTACCTGTTTTTGAAAGCCGATTATCGTTAAATAAATACTTACCAAGGGTTACTTTTGCTGCATCTTTTTTTTCATTTTGAGGCATCGTTGCTGCATATAATGTTGACGATAATGCTACGAGTGGTGTTAAGAAAAGGACTGCAATGGTGCGGTAAGTAACAGTCATGCTTGATATCAAAGAGGTGTAAAGAGGGCGTTATTATAATCGACAATTTGTGGTTGCGCATATGAAATTATGTATCAAGTTGCAACAATAATTGCCATAGAATGATTCAGTGATCTTGCTCTGCTTTTAGCGTAAATCATCATAGTATTATTGATGAAATAAGTGAGTCTGTGATAGCTTAATTATAATACTATCAAGGAGATAATGCATGGATACTAACCCTGAAGATAAGCTACATAGCCAACAAGTTTATGTTTGTGATGATGTGCTTGCTGAACGTCAATTAGCGTGTTTAGAAGTGTTATATGATTTTAATCACACTCGACCATCAGAAGCGAATAAACGAGCAGAATTGATGCAGCAGTTGTTTGCAGATATCGGTGAAGGATGCTATATCGAGCCGCCATTACATGCAAATTGGGGCAAGCATACCCATTTAGGTGATAATGTGTATGCTAATTTTAATTTAACCCTTGTTGATGATACCCATATTTATATTGGTAATAACGTTATGATAGGTCCGAATGTGACGATCGCAACCGCAGGTCATCCAATAGAACCTATCTTAAGAGAACAAATTACTCAATTTAATATTCCCGTTACTATTGGTAATAATGTCTGGATTGGCGCTCAGTGTGTAATTTTACCTGGTGTATCAATTGGTAATAATAGTGTTATCGGTGCTGGTAGTATTGTTACTAAAGATATTCCAAGTAATGTCGTTGCAATGGGCAATCCTTGCCAAGTATCACGTGAAATAAATGAGCATGATAAAATATATTATTATAAAGATAGAAAATATAATGAATAATATAAATAAAGGTTTAACTAAAAAGGAGGGTTATATTTAATATCATTATTTATTATATAACTAATGTATTTATACTTTTTTTATTGTATTGATATAATTATTTCTTGTACTTTGTTGTAGATATCCGTTGACGTTCCTACCAATATTGCTTCTTTATAATTGGATTGATCTAATACGTTTACTTTTTCTAACGTGATCACGTTATCATCTTTTCGCAACTGATAGCGGTCTTTCATTAATGATTGGCTCATTACTATATTTGCTTTAAATACGGCACGATAAACACCATTCATGGGCATATGACTCATAAGTAAAATCTCTTTAGCGATGTAATTATAAGGGGAGATGCCTTATTGATCTTTTCAAAACAAACGAATTGTAGACAACTCTAGCCAATATTTAAAGGTTTAATCTCTAAAATATGACTAAATAGAATTTATTTCTTAAAAATATATACCATTATATAAATAGAGGGAATGTATATAAAGACAATATAATAATGAGCTATTAATAAAGAAAAAACCAATGCTGATTATTAGCTATTGGCTTTATATTAACTTTATAAATAAGGGCATAAATTTTATATTTTATTTATAACTGAATTTCTTCTTATAAGTGTGGGTGAAAAAATACGCGTTGTTGTTTGTATATTATTATCACTTAAATTTAGTGCTAATTTAGTCGCTTCTTCTGCCATTAAATAAATAGGGTAGCGAATAGTTGTTAATTGTGGTCGAACATACCGAGCAATTAAACCATCATCAAAGCCAATAACAGAAAGATTATCTGGCACTTTTACGCCATTATCTTCAAGAATGTTGATTGCTCCAGCCGCCATATTATCGTTGTAAGTCACAACTGCTGAAATAGGCAGTGATTTTGAAAGCAAATTGGTCATTGCTTGCTCACCACCTTCAATATACGGTTCAGTGGTTTCGATAAAGTTTTCATTAACATCGATATTATGGGCGATGAGTGCGTCTTTATAACCTTGTAAGCGTTGGGTTGCATCTTCAATATCGTGTGACGAGTTGATATAAGCAATGTTAGTGTGACCGTGGCGGATCAAGTATTCAGTCGCAATATAGGTGCCTTTAATGTTATTCAATGAAATACAGCGATCGGCTAATTCAGGAATATAGCGATTAATAAGTACCAGCGATTTTACTTGTTGAGCGTAATTAATAAGTGCTTGATCTGATAAGCCTTTTGAATGAATAACTAAAGCATCACAACGACTATTAATTAATAGGTCGATGGCTTTTTTTTCATCGGCTGCACGATGGTAACCATTGCCAATCAGTAAATTTTTGCCATTTTGCTGAGCGACAGTATCTACCGCTTTGACAAGCGATCCAAAGAAGGGATCAGAAACATCACCCACTAACACGCCGATGGTATTGGTATTATGGCTAGCAAGAGCACGTGCTGCCGGATTGGGTTGATAATTTAGGCGAGTGATCGCAGTTGTTACCGCGAGAATAGAGGCTTTACTGGCTTTGGGGGATTGGTTTAATACACGAGATACTGTTGCTACAGAGACGCCTGCCTCACGAGCAACATCTTTAATTGTTGCCATAGATGCTCTCAAATTACCTACCTTGGTGATTAAGTCATAATCAATGTTGGAAGCGGTAATATAGTCGTTTATTAATAAAATGAGTTAGCCAGTATATAACCATCTTATTACATATAATACTGAATCTTCAGATGATGAACTGAAAAAGGTATTTTAATCATAATGATAAAAGAAAAAGCACCATTAGTAGGTGCTTTTTGTCATGATGTTAACTGCATCTTACTGAATTTGAAGCGCGAGCAATAACGAGGATTCAGGATCCATTATAGGAAGGGTGAGTCCTACGGTTTGTAACCATTCTCCACTAAAGTGTTGTTGGCTCGTTAGCCATGGTGGCTGACGGTTAACCATCGAATGGAGATTGTCAGGTCCATCAACAACAGTAATGGTATAGTGTTGATCAGCACGTAACCCAGGAATATGTAATCGGCCTGATAAACAATAGGTTGGCATCGCTAATTGATTGATACTCACTAAAGCATCTGATTGTGACTTACTAACGACCATATTGCCTTGCAACGCTGCGCTATCGTTAAAACTTAAACGGTAGTTATCACCGCTATGCAGTAAATGGCGGTACTTTTTGTGTAATTGAATATAGCGGCTAAACGCTGTCTTTTCTTGCTCACCAGCTTTAACGGGATCGAGTTCTAATCCCATGTGGCCAAAGAGTGCAGTATTACCGCGAAAATTCATTGTGTGAGTACGGCGAGTCGTATGGCTGCAATGAGAACCAATATGAGTGCCCATCACTTCAGGCGGATAGAAATAACTCATTCCGCGTTGAATCGCCTGACGTTCAAGCGGATCGTTATTATCTGAACACCAAAAACGGTGTGTACGCTTTAAAATTTCATAATCAATACGGCCACCACCAGCTGCGCAAGATTCAATCTCAACCTTGGGATGTTTAGCCAGCAGCTTGTCCACGAGGGCATAGTAGCGCTCTACTTGACCACATCCAGCAGCACGATTGTTATGTGCGGGTTGTACAATTTCACGGTTCATATCCCATTTAATATAGTCAATATCATACTGAGACAGAAAATGATCCAGACGCTCAAATAAATACTCAAAGGCGGCTGGATTTTGTAAATCAAGGACATATTGATGACGTCCAGTAGGTTGATCATAGCCGTCAACAGCAAGTAACCACTCGGGATGTTGTCGATAGAGATCTGCATCTTTATTGATCATTTCTGGCTCAAACCACAAACCAAATTCCATCCCCAGTTGATGGACATGATCAATAATAGGGCTAAGTCCGGCAGGGTATTTTTTAGGGTCAATAAACCAATCACCTAGCGATGAAGTATCGTCATTGCGGCCTAAAAACCAGCCATCATCAATAATAAAACGCTCGACACCCATTGCAGCAGCTTCGGTAGCCATTGCTGTAATATAAGCAGGATCATGATCAAAATAGATTCCTTCCCAAGTATTTAAGTGAATTGGGCGAGGCTTATCTAACCGATCCTTTAGGATGGATGTGCGTACATGCTGGTGGAAATGTTGACTCATGCTATTGAGTCCATGATGACTATAGCTCATGTATAACGTTGGTGTAGTTAATGATTGTTGTGGCTGTAATGTAATTTCACCCGGTAAATATAATGCTTCAGCTTGAAGTACACGACGGCCATCGGCTTTGACATCAATTCGCATGCGATGATTGCCACTCCAAGCTAAATGCGCGCCCCATACTTGACCATGATCGTCACTAAAACCGTGCTCACCAACAATCACTGCAGGGTAATGTTCATGTGAAGTACGCCCGCGGCGGTTTTCTTGAATATAGCCACCATGGCTTAACTGACTTCGATGTTGTTGAAATTCTTTGATCCAACGACCATAAAAAGACAGTATTTCACTGGCATTATCAGCAATAGGTGCAGTATTAGCACAGCGGATCACATGATAATCACTTGAGCCAAGGTTAGTTACCGTTTGTGATAGCTGTAAGACATCATTTTCATCAAGTTCTATCTGTGTCTGCCAGGCTAGCTGTGCTTGTTGATCAAGACAGTCAATAATCAGCTTATTACCATCCTGTTTGACGGCTGTGATCGTAAATACAGGGGCCCAATCGCTGCCATTATCACGAAAACCTTCAAGTGCAGAAGCACCGAAATTTCCACGACCTAATTGAGGGTTAATACTGACTGCAATATCGGTATCTAAACGTCCAAATGGAATCGGCCGTTCAAGTCCAATCGCCATGTGCTGCAAGTCACTGTGTGTTGCATAAGGTAAGCGGTTGCCGTAATACACAATATCGGCATTATCGCTAACAGCTAGCAAGAGTTGGCTATTAGTGCCGATTAAAGAATACAGTTGTGGTTGAGTTGTCATTGGCATGGTTTTGATTTCCACTGCTATTACTGCGCTGTCGCGATAAAAGTTAACTGGTACTGATAACGATCAGCGGTTAATAAAAACTCAGGATGAACGCTTGGGCTCCAAGAATCATCGCCACCAATCCCCATATGTTCACTGTCAATATTAAGGTGTAAACAATTATCGGGTTGCAACTCGTAGCTATGACGCGCCAGTGCTAATTGTGACTGTGAATAACGACTGACTGCAAAGTGGAATTGACCGCTAACAGTTAAATTATTAATCGTCGCGTATTGAGTGTCGCAGCGCAGTCCGTTATCGGTTGGATAGATATAATCGGTATGCATGGCGGTAATTGGCTGGGTATGGTGATCCATATGAGCAGCCAGTAGGCGATCAGGATAGTTCTCATGCGGGCCGCGACCAAACCATGATACGCTATCGGCTAATGGAACATCGACACTAATACCAATACGAGCCAAACTTGGTAGCTGAGTGTCTGGTTCAACCGTAACATCAATCGTTAGCTGACCATTCGCTTGAATGCGGTAGTGCCATTGTGTGTTAATGGTTTTTTGTGGAGATGTAAAATGGCTAAAGTAAGCCGTTACCACTAAAGATCCATCATGATCTTGCTGAAACTGAACATGTTGGCACTGCGTCTCTATATTATCTAAGCCTGCTTGTTGCCATTGTGCCATCCACGTGGTGGGATCGACACGATCAACCTCACTGGTACCAATATCATTATCCAGTGGAGCACGATAAAAATTATCTTTAAAAGGTGACGCTATCATAGCATTGCCTTGTGCAAGCCATGTTTCTAAGTAACCTGTAGTTAAATTAAAACAAAAGTCATTATCGGCAGCCACAATGGTTAATTGTTGGCCTTTTTTAGTGTAATGAATAGCATTATGATCATTGATCGTCGGTATAGCTAGAGTGCTACGTGCTTGTTGCAGCTGAAACTGTTCGATAGCAACAACGTGACCAACTTCAGCCCAAGTGGTGGCTTTAGTTAATACCACTTCAAGATCCAAGTAATAATTCATCGCAGGATCAAAATCGCGCATATCGTCGCTAAATGCTATTTCGGTAGTCGCTTGTGGCGCAAGCATCAACTCGCATTCACCGTGAGTTAATGTAACGCCTTGCTGCTGAATCTTCCATCGTAGTAGGGTATGTTCACTGTCACTAAACAGCAATTCACTTCGAATACGCAATTGGTGCTGTGGCGTTAATTCAAACTGAAAAAATTGCTGTGCTTTTTTAACTTCAAATAAAGCAGGGTGTGGCGTGCGATCAGGAAATACTAAGCCATTTATACAGAATTGACGATCGTTGATGGTATCGCCGAAATCACCGCCATAAGCCCAATATTGTTGGCCGTCAGCGGTAGTTTTAGTTAGCCCTTGATCAACCCAATCCCAAATAAATCCCCCTTGTAAGCGCGGAAATTCACGAAAAGCATGCCAATACTTATTGAAACTACCTAAGCTATTACCCATAGCATGAGCATATTCACACAAGATCAATGGGCGCTGTTCATTAGGTTGGCTGATCCAATTTTTAAGTGCATATTTAGGCACGTTAGGGTGATCAATATGTTGATCAACACGAGCATACATCGGACAGATAATATCGGTTGCGGCAGTATTAGCACCGCCGCCTTCATATTGAACAGGACGTGATGGATCGCGTTGTTTAGTCCATTGGTACATCGCATGATGGTTAAAGCCAATGCCAGATTCGTTACCCAAAGACCAAATAATGATTGAAGGGTGGTTTTTATCCCGCTCAACCATCGCCATCATGCGCTGCATATAGGCGTTATTCCACATTGGATCGTTTGATAAACGGCACATAGGGAATTGACCATGGGTTTCAATATTGGCTTCATCGACTACATAGAGGCCATAGTGATCACACAATTCATACCAACGCGGATGATTGGGATAGTGAGCGGTACGAACGGCATTAAAATTGTTTTGTTTCATCAATTTAATGTCTTCAATCATAGACGCTTCAGTGATGTAATGACCGGTAATCGGATGATGCTCATGACGATTAACGCCACGAATTAACAGCGGTTTACCGTTAATAAGCAGTTGACCATTGCTTATTTCAACTTGACGGAAACCAACATTATAGCTTTCACATTCAATCAGCTTATCGCCATCATATAGGCCAATAACAGCGCGATAGAGATAAGGGACTTCAGCGCTCCATTGTTGAGGCTGATGCAGATGTAATAAATGCTCAGTTTGATCGTGCCAACCGCCTTTTTCATCAACCTCATGTGCCGCAGTATAAGCAGTAATGGCACCAGAAAACGCGACCGGATTATTATCAGCATCAAATAGCGATACCGTGACACTGTAACTATCAGTGATCTGAGTTAACTTGGTGGTAATCGCTAAGGTAGCATCTTGATTGGTTGCATCTAATTGAGGCTGAATAAAGACATCCGCTATCGCCAATAAGGGTTTTTGGTAAATAAACACATCACGGAAAATACCACTTAGCCACCACATGTCTTGATCTTCTAAGTAAGAACCATCAGACCAACGCATCACCATTACAGTTAATAGGTTTTCACCTTCATGAACGGCATTCGTTAAATCAAATTCAGCCGGTAAACGGCTATCTTGCGAATAACCGATCCAACGACCGTTACACCATAAATGGAAAGCAGAGTTAACCCCTTCAAATACTAAGCGTGTTTGTTGTTTAATATCAGCAGCGGTTAGTGAAAAATGACGACGATAGCAACCGGTTGGATTTTGTTGTGGAACCAGTGGTGGCGTATCAGCAAAAGGGTATTTAACATTGGTATAAATAGGCTTGTCATACCCTTGAAGTTGCCAGTTGCTTGGTACGTCAATAGGCTGCCAATGATGGTGCTGAGTATCAAAATCGACATCAACGATAGTTTCAGGAACAGCTTGAGGACATGGGTAAAAACCAAAATCCCACTGACCATTCAAAGACTGACGGCCAGAGTGTTGCTGTTGCAGCGCATTTTCTACTGAGCGATAGCTATGTAATGGGCTATGGGGAGCAAGAGTATTTAGCTTAACAATAAGCTGGTTTTGCCAATCTTGGCTTACGATAATATCAGAGAAAGAACGCATGGATGACCTCATTAAAACAACCAATGAGCCGCCTGTTGACGGCTCATCATCGTGACATATATAGAATTAAATAAAGATTAAGCGTTAGTTGAGAGTGATTTTGGCTCCGTTACTGCTGGTGGTGATGCGCTAAAATCATCACGATTAAAGCCATCATGCAGGCGATAAAAACGTTTATAAACAATGGCGCTGATTAACATTAATACCGCAGGTAAACCAATCATTAACCATTGAATGCCTAGCAAGGTATCAGCAGTTTGAGTTTGGTTAGCTTGATAACCAATCAGTGATAGACCAACACCGACGATGAAGCCGCCAAATGCACCAGCAAATTTCACTAACATAGTTTGAATTGAGAAAATAATACTTTCGCTGCGACGACCAGTTTTAAACTCACCGTAATCAACAACATCAGAGAGCATTACTGTTTGAAGGGCGTTCGCTATACCAACCCCAAATTTGATAGCAGCACCCGATAGACCAATTAGCAGCAGGTTACCTGGTGCAAATACGTTCATTCCAAGTAAGATCACACAAGATAAAATCGGCATACTACATGCGATGATCCACAGTAATTTACGCGGAATAAGATTGGCTAAGCGTGGGAATAAAAACACACCAGCCACTTCTGCAATACCCGCGACCATCATGTAAGCTGGGAACAATTCTTTATTGCCTAATGCGTAGGTGAAGTAGTAAATCGCAAATCCACCCACCAACATATTGGCGATTTGAAAGGCTAAAACTGTTGCAATAAGCGTTTTGAGTTGATCGTTACAATTAATAATGTGTAGTACATCTTTAAAAGTAAATTTGGTGGTCGTAGGAATCGACGTTTTAACGTGTTCTTTAACGTTTTTTGCGGTGATAAAGGCACTAATAATAAACAATACTGCAATTATCATCGCTGTTATTTGAAAGCCGCGACCTTCATTACCATCACCAAGGGTCGTAACGATATATAAGCCGTAAGTACCTGTAATAAACCACGCGAGGCTGGCAAACAAACGTGGCCATACCACTAATTTTTCTCTTTCTGGGCGTGAACTTGATAATGAAGGGATCATTGACCAGTAAGGAATGTCCATAATGGTGTAGGTCAAGCCCCAAAGAATATAAGCAATGGCAGCATAAACATACAAAGCTGTTCCTTCAAAAAGGTGGGTACTGAATAAGCCAATAAGAACAACGGCATTGATCAGCGTACCGATTACTATCCATGGGCGAAATTTACCAAAACGTGAACGGGTATTGTCTACCACCATGCCCATCATTGGATCGGTAATCGCATCGATAATACGTGCAGCTAAGAATATGGTACCGACGAAAGCGGCAGAAATCCCCGCAACATCAGTAAAATAATACATAAGAAAGATATAAATCGGCGCACAGGCAAAGTCTTTGCCTAATGCGCCTAGTCCATAACTGAATTTGGTTTTTAAGCTAATAGTTTCTGATGACATAGTGTAGGGCCTTATATTATTTTTTTATTATTATTACTTGTTGGCGCTACTACGACTGTGATCAAAACCAGATTAGTGGAAGCGGTTACACTAAGTTTGTTGTTTTAAACGATCCATCACAAAAATAGCCATATTATAAAGATCTGATGCGTAAAATAGTGAATATTTGAGCTGCTATGACACTATAAATGCTGATGTAATTTACGCGTTTTGGTGAATAAGTAGTAATGTGTGGTATCGGTTACACTTATATTTAAGCTAAGAATAACCACGTATCGCAATCGTGAATTAGCTATTTTTGAATCAAGATCAAGTCATAATAACTTTGCGTTTTTGAGTACCGTCTTTACGGTTAAACAAGACTATTATGAAAAGAGTTTATTATGTAGTGACTCTAAGTAAGGATAATTTATGAAGATTTTAGCTATACCTGGGAAAATGCCGATCACTGAACAATGGTTATTAAAAATTCTATCAGCAACAAATTGGAATAGCAGCGCGATTGAAATGCACCGATTTAAAGCATGGGCTAGCGATGAAGCATTCAGTGTTGATCAAGAAATAAGTTATCTGCCATCAGGGCATTATGATGTTGTGATCACTAAATCTATCGGTTGTTTAATTACATTGAGAGCTCAAAACAAGATTAGTTGGAATAGATTAGTGCTTATCGGTGTTGCATGGAGTTTATTTTCTGAGTCGGAACGTCAGCTTTTAGCGGCACTTGAAGAAAAAGCGTTGCCAGTGTTAATCATTCAAGAGAAGCACGATCCTTTTGGTACTTACGCTGAGATATCAGAGCAAGTGAAAGCTAAAGAGTATATTCGTTGCATTGAGGTGGAAGGGGATAGACACCAATACACTGATACCGTTGCAATAGGTAAGCTTATTAATCAATGGGTAAATGAAACACAACCAGCGGTTTTATCATAATTTTCAAAAATGAAACAAAAATTACTATAATTCGTTTTTTCCTTTGTCATTAGACGGTATGTTACTTAATATGAATCATGTTTCCTATTGGTTGATTAATGACAAAGGATACCGACATGAACAAAATAATCAGTGGCGCAATAATTTTATTACTTACTGGATGCACTGAAATACCAAATGATACAACATTAGAAAAAGCCTTTTATTCTGCGGCACAGTCTTCAAAAGCTAACACCATTTTAACAGTTGATAATTTCGTTAAAGTAAGCGGATATATAAAGCAAGATTATTACATTGCTGAAATTAGTTATGACATTCGTTTTATCAGTAATCAAGAAGAACAGCAGACCATTAATAAAGATACTCTAACTTCTGGTTTGGGCTTACACGCACTGTCAATGGAGTATGGTCAGTATAAGCTTGGGGATATAAGCAGTAATCAGCAACAAGTGATTTTTATAAAAACCAGAGCAGGTTGGCAAGTTAAAGCATAAAAAAAGCAGCCGATTTTCAGGCTGCTTTAGTACGTTTTATGAGCTAGGAATATTATTTATTCTTTACTGTCGCGATACGAGAACAAACAGGAATGTTCGTTGCATCAAGACCAGGCGCTGTATTATGGAAATCAAACTCAAGCTCAACATCTGGTTTAAAGATTAAGCAGTGTGTTGAACCACCAAAGTGGAACATACCTAATTCATCACCTTTATTAATGTGCTGACCTTCTTCTACAGTAACAGCACAAGAAGACACCTCTGCCATACCAATCGCAATGAAACACATCAAGCCAATTTTAGGGTTATCTGATTCAATAAAGATCACTGCACGTGTTGCAACAGCTGTTAAGAATGGTTGTGAATTGTTAGGTGCACTGTCATCAGCGCCATCAGGATTATTGAAACCTTGGTAACGGTTACCTAAGTAGTATGAACCATTAACCATAAAGGTTTTCTTAATTGTACCACTCACTGGACTATTCCAACGGTGATAGCTTAATGCACTAAGAAATGCTTGATAAACCGTACCACCAACAAATTGCTCTGCAAGTGGATCAAAATCCATCATGTTTTCTAATGAGTAAGGTTGACCTTTAAGCCAGAAGCTTGAAGATTTAGCAACATTAGTCACTACTTGTAAAGGTGCAGATTCACAAGCGTTAGCGATAACATCGTCACCTTCTGCTACAGGTCTTACGCCGTCTTTAAAGGTACGAGTAAAGAAATCATCCCAAGACTTAAAGCCATAGTGTTTATCTGTTGGATCACAGTTAAAGAAATGCTCAAATGGTTTATTATGATTTTCTGAATCACTAGCTTCAGCTTGACAAGCTACAGTCACCATTTCTTTTTGAGCATTATCACTTAACCAACCAAATACTTTTGGAATGCGATCCGGATGATTTTCAACTAACACTGAACGTGATGCTGGAGATGAAAGGTATAGACTCCAGTACGTTAGAATTTTCTTAAATTGTTGGTTAACAAGTTCGTTAGCAAAGAATGCATAACCAGAATCTGTTGCCATTGGCCAGTCAAGAAGGGCATTAATTGGAAAGCCAATTAAACCACAAGGCTCTAATGCGCCTGTTTTAGGATCTAAAAACTCAGTACATTCTGGTGCTTGAGTCATAATATGATTTAATAAAACTAAAAACTCATCAAAACTATTCACCTCAGATGTTTCCAAAGGTGTTAATTCTTTATGGCTTTTAGCCTCAGTGAACATATCTTGAGAAAGACGTAATAAAACAGGATCGTTTTCTACTAATTCTTTAAAGTCTGCAATCGGTTGAGCGATTGAGTGAGATGTTAAATGCGTACGTGTTTTTAAATCTTTAATCCAAGCAGCAACATGTGCTTTATTTTTAGGAAGCCAGTTGCCTTTTAAAAGAGGGTATGTCTGATTCATAATTCTATACCAAATGATAATTTAAATTTAAAAACGCTAAAGCATGACATCATATTAAATATATAAATTGATGTGCTTAACATTAGCTACACTTTATCGACAGCAAGATTTTAAGTCATTATCTAAAATCTAAACGTAAAAACTCAATTATACGTAATCAATAATTCTAAACAGAGAATTAAGTAATAATTACATATAAGCGCAATAACCATAGACCAAAAAATCATTTAAGGTGAATTTTATTTATTTAATTATTTTGAAAAATAATTACGGGGTAGAGAATAGTAAAAAATGTATCTTTAGTGAACTCTATTGGTTGGTATTGGTTGTAATTCGATCTGATTTTGTGTTTTTGTCGTTGATATTACTGATTTTATTTTTTCACCTACGATGGCAATAATTCAAAAGTGTGACTTGTGTCACGTTTTGTTTTTTTGTTTAGGTTCATCTTAATAGCACAAACAATAAATAACTTATTTAAATTATTGGTGGAAAAAATGACTTTAAAAGTAACTGCTAAAGGTTTTGAATTACCTGATTACATGGAAGCTCATATTGAATCTGAGTTTGCTAAATTCGATAAATTCCAAGTTGTATTTCATAGTCGTAATGTATTTATGAAATTAGAACCAGGTCGCCAATTTATTGTCGAAATTGCAGTAAAGACAAGTGTTGGTGATATTGAAGCATCAGCAGATGAAAAAGAATTAAGTGAAGCATTAAGTGCAGCATTTGCACGTTTAGAACGTCAAATTATCAAGAAAAAAGAAAAACCACTAGCACATCGTTCTGAATTAAACGAGCGTGATAAAGAAAACTTCTTAAAAGAAGAAGAAGCATCTGCAGAAGCTGCAGCTGATATTGTTATTGCTGAAAATAACAAATAATAGTGTTTAATTTGCTATGTAATAACAGCATAGTGTATTAATAATATTATTAGTTAAGCAAATTGAACCTCGATCAATAACTATTGATCGAGGTTTTTTTTATGCGGCTTGCTGATTGATAACGGTATTTTGTTTCTTTACACAAACAAAAATAGCATTACCAGAGTGACCGTTCCAAGGCACGATTTTATCGTAGCTGTGTTCAAACATCGTGATATCAAAAAAAGGTGCAAGTAATTGCTGTAATTGCACAAAGTTGATCGCCACCATTGGATGATTATCACGCCAAGACTGAGTGACATTGTCAGCTGTTTTTTCAATATGCAGCTGTAATTGTTGATGCTCACCCTCACCACTGTAATGCCAACCAGATTGGAACATAAAGTGATTGCCTTCAAACTCGGTGGTATGACGCACAAAGGAGCTGTTATCGATTTTATCTTTGTCGACAGCATTAAAGCAAAATACACCATTTTCAGTTAACGCATTGTAAGCACTCTCAATACATTGCATCAATTTTTCGATATTGGCATTGTAGTGTAATGAATATAGGAAACACGTTATTAAATCTAACTGCGTATCAACGGTAAAATTACACATATCGTGCTGCACAAAAGTAGCTTGTGGACAACGTTGTTGAGCAATATTGAGCATTGGTTGATTAATATCTAAGCCACTTGCTTGATAGCCATAACCAATAAAATGCTCAACATGTGGACCAGTACCACAAGCGAGATCAAGATAACGAGTGCCTTGATTGCCAAATAGCTGGTGGAGTCTACGAATACAATTACTTTGTTCTTGGTAATCAATATCTGCACACATTAAATCATAGTAGCCAGACAAATCAGTGTATAAAGCGTTATAAGACATGGTTAACCTAATGATTATAAAGAGATTATATTGGTTTATGGAATGGCCCAATTACCAAAGTTGCGCGATATTAGCCTAGCTTTGCAAATGCACCAAACAATATTTTTCAAATTAATCAATTAATTGAAGTTGCGCTTGTTTCATGCTTTGTAGGGATACTGCAATGTGTCTAGATTGGTAGTAATCGAGGACTTTTTCTGTTGTAGTAAGAGAGTAAATATTATTGTTAAGGAAAACTGATGGAACTCTCGATTTATCAAGTAGATGCATTTACATCACAGCCTTTTAAAGGCAACCCTGCAGGTGTATGTATTACCAAAACGGCACTTGATGATGATTTAATGTTAGCGATTGCCGCTGAAATGGCATTACCAGAGACTGCTTTTTTAGCGCTTGATGACTTTAACCTGCGCTGGTTTACACCAACCGTTGAAGTTAAATTATGCGGACATGGCACATTAGCGGTTGCCCATATTCTCAAGCAGCACTACGACGTTACCCAAGGTCAACAATTGGTTTTTCATACTTTGTCTGGGGAATTAGTCGTTACGATAAATACTAATAGCATTGATATGAATTTCCCTGCAGCACACATTGACTCGACGTTTATTCCAACACCTGCTTTATTGACTCATTTAGGGTTAACTACCGATCAAGTACTGAGTAGTCACTTTTTTAATGGTAAGGCCTTAATTGAAATTGCAAATGAAGCTGATTTATTAGCATTAGCCCCTAATTTCGATGGTTTGAATAGTGTAGGTGGGTTATCAGCAGTGGTTGTTACCTCACCGTCAACAACAAATACGGCTGATTTTATCTCACGCCATTTTGGGCCTTGGGTCGGCATTAATGAAGATCCTGTAACGGGAGCGGCACATTGTGGATTAGCGGTCTTTTGGGGCAATAAGTTAAATAAAACTCGATTAACCGGCTATCAAGCATCATCACGGGGTGGTGAGGTTAAGATTGAGCTATTAGGTAATCATCGAGTGATGCTTAGTGGTCAAGCTGTAACCGTATTAAAAGGCACAATGTTGATATAACGCTATTAGCGGTTATTAATAATGCGGTGAGATTAAGCAGTGGAAGACTAAATATTAGTGTAAGTGTTGCTTATTACTGACGGACAGGGATAATCATTGCTCTTTTAATAAAGAGAAAGAGCGATATTTTTATGCGCCTTGATAAATTTGTTTGTAAAAGTACCGCACTTACTAAAGAGCAAGCCATTGCCGCTATTATTGATGGCGAAATAATGGTCAATGGTGGTGTTATCACTGACACTGCAACTCAAGTACATGAAAATAATGATGTGAGACGAGCAGGAGCGCGACTCTATCCTCGTCCATTTCGTTATCTATTAATGCATAAGCCAGCACAGACCATTTGCTCGAATATTGATGAAGTTTATCCGTCATTGTTTAATTACATTGATATAGAACGTCCACAAGAACTCCATATTGTAGGGCGGTTAGATGCAGATACAACAGGTTTAGTTCTGATTACAGATGATGGTCGGTGGTCATTTAATATTACTTCTCCCAATAAACTATGCCCTAAAGTATACCGAGTTAAACTTCGTCAACCCATTGATGAAAATGCGAAACAGTTATTTGCACAAGGCATTAAGTTACAAGGTGAAACCCAGCTTACCGCACCAGCCTCATTGGCTATTATTGATGAAAAACAGGTGTTATTAACCATTACAGAAGGTAAGTTTCATCAAGTAAAACGTATGTTTGCAAGCATTGGCAATAAAGTTGTTGGCTTACACCGTGAGACGATCGGTGATGTAACGTTAGATGTTAGCGAAGGTCAATGGCGCTATTTAACCAGTGATGAAATTGAGGCATTACGCCAACAATAAATACCAACAATGGTGCGATACCGTGATCTAAAATAGGTATCGCGGCATGTAATTTAATGAGGATAAATCGGTGAAAAAAAGTCAATTAGGTTTTCTTGTGGTAGCAGCAACACTGCTTTTAGCTGGCTGTAGTGGCGAAGCAACGGTGACTGCGACCCCTGTGAAAAATGTTGATACTGTATCGGTCACATCACCTGAAGATATTGATGTATTTTGTCCAACGGGTATTTGTACTTTTGAATTATCAACTTCTGCGCCAACAAAAGTAACCGTTACTATGCACTACGACTACAGCAAACTTTACACCAAAATAGAAGGGGTAAGTGTTGTTGGTGAAGGTGCAAAAGACGCCAAAGTGGTTGATGAAGATCAATTCACTGTTGAACTAACCAAAAAGAATACTCCTGTAAAAATTGAAGTAATTGATTTTTACCGTAACTAAATAGCTTCGGCTGGAATATCATTAAGCAGTCTTTACTTATCTAAGGGCTGCTTTCTACATATCCTCATACATACCTTTCATTACCAGAATCAATTAAAACTCAATAAAACATTGATCTATAATTGCTACTTATTGGTTATTAACGTTTTTCTTTTTTTATGATTAGATTGCATGTCTTTGGTAAGTGATGGTATTGCTTTTTTATCATGGACTAAATGTCTGATTGCCATAATAGGGTGTTTGAGTAACATTTTTGGTCCTGAATAACGCATTATCGTTTGTGATTTGAGCTTTTGTTGTGGCTTGTAACAATGGATAGGGCATTGTTTACAGCTGGGTTTATTTTCGCCATAAGGGCAGCGATCAAGACGGTGTTTTACATAGTGCCTAAATTGCTCGCAATCCGTACAACGCTGAAATGGGGCAGTATTGGTTTGATGGTGATTTAAGCAATAAAGGTCAATCATTGCGGTTATGGTATTAAATTCAGTATTAAGTGTACCAGATAGACAAAAGTCAGTGTTTTTATCCACGTTTGTCACCGTTATGAGTAAAAGGAATTATTCTAACGCTTATAAAGATGCATTTTAAATAAAAGTTTCATGAAAATGATAAATTATGACGATAAACTCGCATTATTTTAGCAATAAGTATCAATAATGTTTACAAATTGATAAATTTAATGATTAAACACAAGAAACATGCCGAGATGGCTTGATTTAACGGGAGTTGAGCAGTAGTATCCACGCCTCGATTTTTATGGTGGTGTATATGAGCAGATTTGAGTGCCTTGAAAGAATTGTCGACGAATATCGTAAAAAAGTTCGTGACGCAGAGTTTAACCGTCAGAACGATAGTGAAGTCGCTAAAGTTCTAGTTTTATTAGTCGGTAACTCAATGTTCAGTCTGGCTGATGAATTTGCTGATTGGGTTAATCGTGGCGGTGATCGTAGCTACGGCGGTAAATTTTTTGTTTCTAAGCAACTAATGACATTGCTAGAGCCAGTAACTTTCCGTGGTGTAACGGTTCGTCGTGATTCGATTAAACTATTCAGAATTTCATAAACCTGAGTGGCTTCCAATCGTTATTCAATGACTCTCCGATAGAAAAATTGAAAAACAGATTTTTGATCTAGCTGTTCAGCGTGGTCAATAAAAAGGGGATGCTACGGCATCCCTTTTTTGTTGATTACAGTCAATCAGTATGTTTACCTTCACTTCCTGCACTTCCTGCACTTCCTGCACTTCCTGCACTTCCTGCACTTCCTACTTTTCCCTTGAGTATCAATACCGAGTTATGGTCAACTAGCACCAAATAAAATATATAAAGAAAGAAGGTAATTTATGGACGCTGAATTTTGGCATAGCCGCTGGGCTGAAGATCGGATTGGTTTTCATCTGACCGATGTTAATCCGTTGCTAGTGAAATATTGGCCTCAGGTTAATGCTCAACGTGATGATCGAGTGCTTGTTCCTATGTGTGGTAAGTCCGAAGATCTAGTGTGGTTAGCGGGTCGTCATAACGACGTTGTTGGCATTGAGCTAAGTGATATCGCTGTTAAAGCGTTCTTTGCTGAGAATCTCTACACACCGTTAGTAACAGGGGTAGGGAGCGAGCATGTGTATTCTTTTGATGAGATCACGATTTATCAGGGTGATTACTTTACCGTTCCTGTCGCGCCAGTGGATGTGGTTTATGATCGCGCCGCTTTAATTGCGATGCCACAAACAATGCGTGAACGTTATGTAGAACGTTTATTGAGTTTGGTAAAGCCTGGTGGACGAATTTTATTGGTAACACTGGATTATCCGCAGTCACAAATGGATGGCCCTCCGTTTTCTGTGCCTGAAGCTGAAATAGCAACGTTATTCAATGGTTGCAAGATCACTCATTTAGCGCGTGATGACGCTGATGAAAATCATCCTCGTCGTCGACAGGGAGTAGAACGTTTTGCTGAAGAAGTATGGTTAATTGAAGTTTAATTAATACTAATACGGTGAGATAAATAATAAAGGCGTCATTATGACGCCTTTGTTGTCTTTATTGCGCCGCTAAGGCTACATAATGACCTTAACGTCTGCTGCAGTAGCAATGGCATCAGTGACGGCAGTATCAATGTCATCACGGCGAGTGAGCGCAACTCCTAAGCGACGACGACCATCGATTTCAGGCTTACCAAAAAGTCGCACTTGTGTTTGTGGGCGTGATAACGCCGCAGCAAGGTTATCAAAACGAATATTGGTCGATACACCTTCAGCAAGAATAACCGCTGAAGCTGATGCGCCATAGTGAGTAATTTGCTCAATTGGCAAGCCTAAGAAAGCACGAACATGGAGTGCGAACTCAGACAGCTGTTGAGAAATAAGGGTCACCATACCGGTATCGTGTGGACGCGGAGAAACTTCACTAAATAGCACAGTATCGCCTTTAACAAACAGTTCGACACCAAACAAACCGTAACCACCTAATTCGTTCACAACCTTCTGAGCAACGTCCTCAGCTGCTTTTAGAGCAGCAGCAGACATTTGTTGTGGCTGCCATGACTCACGGTAATCACCATCTTGCTGGCGATGGCCGATTGGTGCACAGAAATGGACACCATCAACAGCACGTACGGTTAACAACGTAATTTCATAATCAAAATCAACAAAGCCTTCCACAATTACACGGCCAGCGCCTGCACGGCCGCCTTCTTGCGCATAATGCCATGCTGACTCAATATCGGCTGCAGTTTTGATCACGCTCTGACCTTTACCTGATGAGCTCATGATAGGTTTAACTACGCATGGCATCCCAACGCGGTGAACAGAGGCTTCAAAATCCGCGAATTGATCTGAGAATTCGTAAGGGGAGGTTGGAATAGCCAATGTTTCAGCGGCTAAACGACGAATACCTTCACGGTTCATGGTTAGTTTGGTCGCATTAGCTGTTGGTACAACATTGACACCTTGGCTTTCAAGTTCAACCAAAGTATCAGTTGCAATCGCTTCAATTTCAGGCACCACAAAATGGGGTTTTTCTAGTGTAATAATGCGTTTTAGTGCATCACCATCTAGCATATCAATCACATGGCTACGGTGGGCAACCTGCATTGCTGGTGCGTTCTCATAACGATCAACGGCAATGACTTCAAGCCCAAGGCGCTGACACTCAATAGCAACTTCTTTACCTAGCTCACCAGAACCAAGTAGTAATACACGGGTTGCATCAGAACAAGTAGCTGTACCAAACATTGATATTCCTTACGATTAATCATTAAAGGTGAAATCTGAAACCAATAATACCTTATTTTTATCTTTGCGCAATCGTTTGCTTTTGATCTGGTTAAGGCTTGAGCATAGCTATGAATAAAAAAAAAGAATAAAAAAAACCGCTTATTGTAAGCGGTTTTAAAAAGGTTATTTTTTACGATTTTCCCAGTGAGTGATAAAAGCAACCGAGAGAATAATAATCGCCGCACCAAGCCAGAGCCGACCAGGAGGCGCCCAGCCAAATACCAGCCAGCCACCTAATACGTTTAGCGGTAATTTGGCATGGTCAAATGGTTGTACAAAAGAAGCATCAGCCACTGCGTAAGCTTTTGCAATTGCCCATTGTGCTAAGCCCGTAAGGAGACCGGCTAGAATTAATAACCACCAGCTAAAGCTCACTGTTGGCATAGTAAAATCAGGCGCGGCTAAAAGAAGGTTAAATGGTGTCATTAAAATAAGTAGATACATCACGATAGTGGTTGGCGATTCGTGACTTGATTGCTTTTTCACCATTAAAGAATAAGCAGCCCAGAAGAATGCTGCGCCAACAGGCAACAAGGTCGCGATATTAAAATCTTCAGACCATGGCTCAAGAATAATCATCGCGCCGGCAAATCCGGCTAAGGTAGCAAACCAGCGTGCTTTACCTACTTTTTCTTTTAGAATTAGCCCTGAACCGATAGTGGCAAATAGCGGTGAAATCATCAGCAACGCAATGCCTTGCCAAATAGGTACTGGGTAGGCCAAGGCCCATAACCATAATTGAATACCAATAACCGCAAAAAACACCCGTAAACAGTGTAGCCAAAAGTGATTTGTTCGAAGCGATTGACGAATACCAAGCGTACGCAACCAAGGGAGCATCGCGATCAGCGCAATGAAATATTGGATCAAAGCAACAGAGGTTGAAGGAACACCCATTTTGATACTAAGGTACTGGGCTAAACTGTTCACGATAGCGAACGCGAGCCCTGCGGTAAGCATCCATGCTGCGCCTTGCAAAGGATTATGTGTTTGAGACATTGACATTGGCTTCTAATAATAAGGTGGCAAGATGATACGCTTTTGATGTTTGATAGCCAACATTGTTCAAGTTTAGTTAATAAAAAACCGCCATGAAGGCGGTTTTTTAGTATTTTTTAAACAATTATCAGCTTAATAAGCAACATAGGTTAGTTGCACATCTGGATTCAGTGCTTCTAATAATGCTTGAGTTCGTGCAAGTTGGCTTATTTTGCTTTCAGCACTTTCGACTAACGCCGCTTCAACAATTTCAGAAAGCGGGTAGTTAGACATGTTCATATTAATCAAAGCAACTTGCAGCGGTGGCAGGCTTGGATTAAATGCTGCGTTTTCTGCATACATACCTTCAAAAATACGACCATCTTGTGCTTTTAAAGCTACGCCACTGAAGTTTTTAGAATAAGGTGCGTGTGAACGGTTTGCCGCTTTACAAGCAGTAACAACCAACGCTGCATCTTCTTCGATATCAATACCATTATCGATGTCACTTAATAAGCCATCTTCAATGCCTAAATCAAGTGGACCAAATGAATCAGGTAAATATTGCTGTAATGTCATTGGTTCACGTTGCGGCAGTTGAATGATCATATCTTTAGCTGAGGTTAATTCATTCATGAACTGACGACAGTGGCCACATGGGCTGTAATTGATAGTGACATCTTTAATGCCTGCTTCACCTTTGATCCATGCATGGCTGATCGCAGATTGCTCGGCGTGAATGGTACAACCCATACTCGCGTTTTCAAATTCCATGTTGGCACCGAAATATAGGCGACCAGATGTGCCACGCACTATCGCACCAACATAGAAATTAGAAATAGGCACAACAGCATAAGAAGCAGCAATAGGAAGGAGAGCCAAGCGAAGTTCAGTATCAGTCATTTGAGTCGTTGATAATAAAAGTTCGAATTGCTCAGGACTGATCGTGGAATCGAAATCTGAAGCTTCAATAATAGGCTTTAAAGCTGACGCCAATTCAGCAGGTAATAAGCTTAATGCTTTTATAACACGTGCGTGCATTGGGTGTTACTCCTTCATTGTTGATGGCAAAACATTCTATGTGAATCATATTCCATTAGAAGTGATCTTGATCACATTGTTAGCTTTGTCATTACACCCATTACATTTGTGAGAGTGGCGTCACACTTGTTATTGCAATCAACAATACAATATTTCAATAACTTAGCAATATTTAATCGCATTGATCAATTTGTGCTCAGTTGCGCATAGTGCAATCAAGCATGACCAAACAAGCGCAATAACAATGGGAACATTAACGGCGCTAATAAGGTTGTCATAATGCCGCAAATCACTAAAGCTAATGAGCTAAATGCACCTTCTTGATAGTTTTCTTCCACCGCTTTTGCTGTACCTAATGCATGGGAAACCGTACCAATCGATAAGCCTTTTGCTAAAGGATGCTTAACGCGAAACAGTTTCATGATTGGATAGCCTAATACCGCACCAAATAAGCCGACAATAATTACCATTGCAGAGGTGATCGCAGGAATACCACCAATCTGTTGAGAAGCAGCCATTGCTAGTGGCGTTGTGATTGATTTAGGTAAAATACTCGCCGCTAGTTGCGCATCAGCACCCATAGAAAACGCAATCGCAGTACCAAATGTCATCGACAGTACGCTACCAACAAAACATGAGGTTAAAATCGTTTTCCACTTACTGCGAATTAAACCAATTTGTTGGTATAACGGAAACGCCAACGCCACAACCGCAGGACCCAATAAATAGTTAATGACTTCATTTTGTGCAAAATAGGTTTGGTAAGGTACTGCTAACCATTTCAGCGCAACGATCATCACAATAAGGGTGATTAAAAGGGGATTGAAAAAAGGGCTTTTTATTTTCATTGCTAAATAGCGTGCAGAATAGAAGCACACTAAGGTTGCTACTAACCAGATCATGAGTCTTTTTCCTTATGGTGTACCGCCAAGCCGATCACTATTAATACAATAATGGTGCTACCAAGGGTACTGGCAAAAATGATTGCCGCATTGTCTTTAATTACCCCTAAGTAATTCATTAAACCAACACCGACTGGCACAAATAACAATGCCATGTGTTTAATTAATAAATTACAGGTACTTTCTACCCACTCAGCACGGCAAATGCCAGTGACAAGGCCGAAAAAGAGGATAAATAAACCGATGATACTGCCTGGAACGGGTAATCCAGAATAGTGTTGAATGGCTTGTCCTAAAAAGAAACAAATCATAACGATAGCAAATGAGCGTATATAATTCATAGGGATTACAACTCTAAAATATTTCATTTATCATACAAATAAACATGACGATTGTCACACTAATTTTTTTCGATTAATGAACTATATTTGTTTTGGTTTATAAAACAAGCACAAATGTTATTGAGTTGTCATAATCCACCAGCCAAACAGTAGTATAAAGGTAATTATCATAACTGTTGTAATGATAGTGTATTTTATGTTAACTGCTTGATGTAAAGGATTTTTTTGCTTTTTATTACTGATAATGGGCCAAGGAGAAGCAGATTTTAAGACCGATGTTTCGTTGCGGACGGCTGTGGTATTTGGTAACGATACTCGAAAGCCATAACTTGGAATAATATAAATAGGTATTGCCATTTTACCGTTGCGGAGTAATTTTTTTGACAGTGATAGCAATAGAACATTGAGATCGTATTGGTGATCACCGCTTTCTTCATAGGCATTGGGGTAGGTAAAGGTATAACGGTATATTGATTCGGTGCTAACCACTTCACCCGCAAGATAACACAGAGAGGCTAAAAAGCGTGATTCGTCGTCAGTTAATAGGGTTTGTTGATTATCATGCCAGCGAAGGAGCCTATTTTCAGGAATGAAATCAATACCTTCAAAGCGATAACACTTTGTTGCTGTTTTCGTCGTCATTATTCCACCCATCTATAAACGCCTCAAACACAACATTACTTGATAGCATTAAGTGTTAACCTAATAACGATAATCATCAAATTGCGATTCTTATTAATAATAAAAAAGCCTGTCATAATAGTAATATGACAGGCTTAATTGACTCTAGATAATTATAAGATAATGAATTACATCAACTTATTAATATAATCATAGAGCGATTTCATGATCTTCATTTTGTGTTCATTAGACTGGCAATCAAGCGCTACCGCTTCAAAATTTTCCATATATTTGCCCATGTTCTCTTCAAAGAAATCTTGGCAATGGTGCTTCCAACGTTGTTGTTCTTGATAGGTTAGCGTTAAAGGATAATTACGCGCACGATAGCGGAACAATAGCGGCTTAATACGCTCGTCATCGACATTGATTTCCAAGGTAGCTAATGAATCAACTGCGGTTTCACGAATAATATCCATCGTCGAACGATCAGCTGTCGAGAAGAAGCCGTCGTAAAGCATGGTATCAACGTTGCCATTATTAGCGTATTCACGTTTAACACTGAACATTTCAACCAGCTTTTCGCGAACTTCAGGGTGTTGCTTTAATAACGCTAAATGTTTAAGACATAACTCGCGATCAATACCTAATCGAGCCGCATCTTCAGCTTTAAGAGTTTTTGCAGGCGCAAGCACAGGGCATTTATTTAAATGCACTTCTTTGATTGGCACAGGCAGTTCATCAGGCCCAAGATCGATTCGCTTAGTGTATAAACGCTCACGCAGTTGCTCGGCATCAAGCTCAATTAATGGGGTTGGATCTTGGGCAAGGTTAACGCAGATCACCGCATTTTTATTATCAGGATGCCATGCCAGCGGCACAATCCAGCTAGTATTACCGCATTCAGTACCAAACATACCTGAGATATGCACTAATGGCGTTAGCTCGACAATATCAATCAAGTTTTGCAATTGACGCTTATTGCGCAAGTTAAACAAGTAGTCAAACAGCTTAGGTTGGTTTTGTTTTAAAATCTTTGCCAGCTCAATAGTGGCATACACATCAGCCATTGCATCATGGGCATTGGCGTGTTCAATACCATTAGCAATTGAGAGTTTCTCAAGCTTAAAGCTCGGACGGCCTTCATCGTCAGTCGGCCAGTTAAGCCCATCAGGACGCAATGCATAACAGGTACGCATAATGTCTAATAGATCCCAGCGCGAGTTACCATTTTGCCATGCCCAACCGTAAGGATCATAAAAGTTACGGTATAACGTATAACGGGTTACTTCATCATCAAAGCGAACATTGTTGTAACCAATCACGCAGGTATTCGGCTTTGATAGCTCAGCATGAATTTGCGCAATAAACTCAGGCTCTGATAAACCTTTCTCCATCGCTTCTTGGGGCGTGATACCCGTAATTAAACAGGCTTCAGGAGAGGGAAGGTAATCGGCTGGTGGCTTACAATAGATCACCAAAGGCTCACCGATAATGTTCATCTCCATATCGGTACGCACCCCTGCAAACTGGCAAGGGCGATCATTTGCTGGACTAGCACCAAAGGTTTCGTAATCAATCCAGTATAATGTTGGTTCGTTGGTTTTTTTCATAGTTTTCCCAAAAGCCGTTGGCTCAATATTAAGTTACTGCAATCAATGACACGCTGCATCACAACTTAATATTATCTTAAAGCAATACGTTATAAGGCTAAGTATCCCGTAACTAACCTAATAGAGGCAAGTTTTTAGGGAAAATAAAGCCTTCCAGTTCGTCATTCCCTATAGTGAATGCCCAACTCCCCGTCATTCCCTACAGTGAATGCCCGCGAGGGCGATAGGGAATCTACTATCAGCCTTGATAAACCAATAACCATTTCAGCAGCGAACCGTTATATCCGTCGTATTAGAGATGGTTTACCGATTGAAGATTGGCGTACCCATGATTTTAGACGCTCATTATCCACAGGCGCATCAGAATTGGGCGTAATGCCACATGTAGTTGAGAAAATGCTTGGCCATGAGCTTGGTGGGGTATTAGCGGTTTATAACAAACATGATTGGTTAAAAGACCAGTTAGAAGGGTATGAGCTTTATGCTGAGAAGCTGGATAGTTATTTGTGTTGAATTCAGTGTTAAGTGAGGTTGTTTGAAGCGGAATAGAATAATAAATTGTATTTTTATAAGTAAATTTAGGGCTTAATCCTGCCTTAAATGTATACAAAAAACCTTTTTTTGAAACGTAAATAACTAATAGCGAACTTGATCACTAAACTATAGTGTCAGTGTTATATTTACTATGATATAAATGCGAAAATATTTTAATAATCACAAATATATGAAATTAGACATCGAAATAAAAAATTGTGGCAAGATATCTCACGCATCTGTTGCTATTGCTCCTTTTACCGTCATTGGTGGCTCGAATTCTTCTGGAAAAAGCTTCATTACTCGAAGCCTATACAGTATTTTTAATTCGATGGCTGATAATTCACTGCAAAACATCGGGGAAAAATTGATTCTTCGATTATTACATATGACTAGTGCTTCTGAGTTTGAGCTAGTAGCTCCAAATAAACAAGTTAAGGTAAATCATAAAATACTTCTAGACTCAGTGTGTAAACTTGAGCAAACAGTGGCTTTTTTAAGGAGTGATTCATCTCTTTCTGATGTAGCGCGACATAAATTAGTTAATGAGAGTATTTATGAAGCTGTTAGAAACTGCAATATCGCTTTTTTAGAAATTGAAAAAATTAAAAAATATGACGATTACAAAACATCATTAATTGCAATTAGAGAGGCTTTAGTCCAGTTTTCTAAGTATATTAATTCCCCTGAAGGCTTATTTTCTGAAACGCTTAGCGTTGCTTTAAAAAACGATTTTCAAGAGAATTTCCAAGTAGTTGATTTGCTAGAACTGAAAAATTATGAGTCTAATTCAACTGACTTAGTTAAATTTAATTTTAAAGACGTTGGTAAAGTTGAAATTGATAAGGATAAAGTAACAGTCTCTTTTGATATAAGTAAAACAAAAGAATTAGAAACGCTTAATAATGTTGTTTTCTTGGAGTCACCTGTTTACTGGAAGCTTAGAAAAACTCTTTTGAATAGTACTATGAGTATTTCCAACAGATTTTACAAAAAGTATTTCTATAAAAGTAACCATTTAACTGGTGTGCCTAAGTATTTTTTAGATTTAGTTAAATTAGTTGAAACAAAATATAAATCTAATGAAAATTCTTCGGAAAACTATGAGCTTTATAATGATATTACTACATTAATTGGTGGTGAATTAGATCTTCTAGATTCTGGTGAACTATGTTTTAAGGACAGTGCGACAAAAAGAAATATCAATATAAACTTAACAGCTTCAGGTATAACAAATCTAGGCTTAATTGGTTTACTGCTTAAACAAAATGTAATAGCGAGAGGTAGTTTTATTTTTGTCGATGAGCCTGAAGTTAATCTCCATCCTGCTTGGCAAAGAGTACTAATTGATGTTCTGTATAGACTCAGCAGGAGTGGTATTAATATTGTTATGGCCAGTCATAGTGTAGATATGATGAAATACATTGAAAACATTATGGAAGATTTAGATGATAATGAAATAAATGCGCATTTTGCTGTTACTCAAATGTCAAAAGAAGGTTATTCAGTTAATGATGAATTGGACCCACTTGAAAAGCTTTCTGCAATTAAATCAGACCTTAATAGTTCTTATGTTGATATGTTTATGGAAGGGAGTTGGTGATGTCGATCATATGCATAACAACATTCTTAGAAGATATGGATCATGAGTTTAATCATATTAAAGAGCAAGTTAAACTCAAAGGCTTTAAAGTTGATGGTACTGCTGGGATAAAACCTTTTTGTAGCCTTTGTGAGCTGAAGTCTGTTGACTATTTTTATGAAAATACTGAAAAAAATACATTCTTGTTCTACGAGTTTTCAAATCTTCCAGACCAACATATGTCTTTAACAAGAATTTCTGATGGCCTTAAAGGTTCTGATGATGGAAGTGTTACGAAAAAAGAGCTAGTAAAAATACGAAAAAAAATTCGAGCAGAGATACAGCATGAGTTAGTAAAAAAATTTAATGATACTTCATTAATTAATGCAAACATGCGTTCGAAAATTACTAATATTCCTGTTACTTTTGACGTAAAGCCTACATATGTTGTTGTCGTACCACCTATCGACCCTTCTATTTTAGGCAATAAAACAGGTGATATCATCAAATTTCTAGATCATTTAAAAGGTACTTTACGTAGTAGTATTCCTAAAGAAATTTGTGCCAGAGTTAATATACAAGATGTAAGAGCTCTATTTTAACCTTGCTTTATTTCGTATTAACAAAAACAAAGTGATCTCTCACCAAGATCGCTTTGCTTCTAAAACCGCTTTCCAAACCGACTGGTATTATCTTGCCATTCTTCAATAGCAGAACGTAACCAACGTAAGGGCATAAGAGTCATTGGCTTACGTAAGCCTCCTGTTCGAAGCTACTTAAAAATATCATTCAGACTTTAAGCGATATCGGTCTTGATAAAACTTAACCGCGTCCCATTGATTGGATAACTCTTCATGATCAGCTGTGAAATGCTGAATGACATGTATTGCATCAGTGTCGTTATAGCTGAGTTTTACAAATCCAACATGGGTTAGCTCATGACTGTAGTTATTAAAATAAACTTTGAATGTGCAATTTAGATATTGCAGGCAGCAGGTTAATAATGCTTCTTGAATATCATCGAAGGAATCGTGTTCATAAACAACTAAGATTTTTTCATCTAATGAATGTTCATAGTTAATACTCGCCATAATTTATCCCTGAGTGTTATTACCAAAACAAACAAAGCGATCTCTTACCAAGATCGCTTTGCTTCTAAAACCGCTTTCCGAACCGACTGGTATTATCTTTCTATTCTTCAACCGCAGAACGCAACCAACGTAAAGGCATCAGTGTAATTGGTTCAGGGAAGCCGCGTGTTTGTCGCCACTTATAAATAGTTGCTCGACTGGTGATTTGAAACATCTCTAAAACTTCAACGTGACTAATTAAAAGATGTGTTGATTGCTCGTTAAGTTCAGCATAAGTTTTTGCTGGTGGCGGTGAATATCGGTCGTTGCTTTGTTGTTTACTTTTACAGTGTGACGGTGTCACGTTTAAGCTGTTTTCTGTGGTATATGAGATGTTTACAGTAGGGTAGCTGTTGTAATCGAACATGTTTGATTCCTTATTCGCATGTTGTACTAACAAAATTAGCAAGACGAACCCGATTCATGGTGTGCCAGCAACGGGCATCACCTTTAAATAAGCCTCCTGGCTTTAATTTTGCACATCCTTCCTGTAATTACTCACCACAATGTTGGCAAGTACCTAGTGATTGTTTGATTTGTTCCATCTCACCATGAATACGATGGATCATTAGTTGTCATGTCGATTTGCTGGTGATAGATGAATTGGGCGTTCAGCACAACAGCAATAACGAGCGAGTAATGATAAACCGCATCATTGATGAACGTTATACCCTAGAAAAACCAACAGGGGTGATTACCAACCTTCAGAGTGATGAACTTATAACAACCTTAGGCCGCGCAGCTGTCGACCGCATTATGGAAGACGGTAAGTGGGTAACGTTTAATTGGTCAAGTTTTAGAATTAACAAAGGAACACAACCAGCATGAGAATTGAAACCCTGTTGAGTAAATTTGCGATTAAAGGAATCAACTACGATCCTCAGTCTGGTGGTGGTAAAGCGTTATTGTCTGCAGAAGAACAATTGGCGGTAGTCGGTCTATGTTGGCATGAATCGCCAGTAGGGTGGTTGGTACTGTTTGTTGAAGGACTAAGAGATGTTCATGCACTTAAACAGCTACAAATAGCGACCAGAGGCGAAACATTACACTTAATGGAAGATTGGCGTGGGGTTTATCCTGAAAAAGCATTAACAGCGTTATGTGCGACCGCGATTGCTGAAGCGACTCAACAGAACGGCCAAGTGTGCCCAGAGTGTGACGGTAGTGCCATTGTGGTGGATAAGAACCGTAATCGTTGTAAGTGCCAGTGTTGTAAAGCGGGTCGTATTGTATGGACACAAGAAACTCGCTTTGCGTATTTTGCTCAAGTTCTGCCTGTAACCTATAGCCGCTTTAAGCGTTATAAAGTAGTGTTGGATCAGCTGGTAGTGTGGTTGGTTGAGAATAGGGCTGAGGCAGTGGTGGCAATGGAAGAGCAGGTTGAAAGGGAAGTAATATACTTATAGTTTGGGGGGGAGAGTAATTTTCAGTATTAAAAGAAGCAATCGTTTTTTATGTAAAAAGGCGATATATGATCGCCTTTTTATAATATTGGAATATTAACTATTTACTCAATTCCTCTCCAACGCATATCTAATTGTGATAACCTTGAAGCATATTTACCAGATGATAAGTTTAGAACTGAATTATCAGGCCATTCACCGGATATTTGGTGAATGTTTATTTCAATTCTATCTATTAGTTTATTTAAAAGGATAGAGTGATTTTCTAATGATTTGATGCAGTAATAGATGTCAGATCTGGTTTTTAATTTGTTAATGTTTATTTTCTTTAGCTTTTTATTTAATTTGTAATATGAGGATAAAAATCGAATTGTAAATGGAATTAATATTATTAATATGGAAGAATAGAAAGCCATCATTATATACTTTAACATTGGGATTTGATTTGTAATAAAGTGAATGAACATTGGGAAAACTGCAAACATAATTAAAGATATGAGTAAGATACTCAATATTATATTCTTTATTGATTTTGTTGATGTTGGTTTTTTTATTATTAAATTCATTTTTAGCATTGAAAATAAGAGGTATATGTATAATGATATTAAAAATATTACATCTGATTTTTCTGGTGATTTTATTATTAAAGAAAGGTTATTCAAAGATGTGTTATCAATATTAACATGTGTATTATTAACATAAAATATGAATGAAGCGTAGGCTATTATAAAAGGTGTAAATAATAACGTTAATTTAATTAAGTTAAGGTTGTGGTAAATAATATCGAATACGTCTATGTTATTCATCTTTTTTTCTATATGTTTGTTTTTTAAGTTTGTTTTAAATTGATTTGTGATTTTTTTAAAGTAATTGAGTTTTGTTTTTTCATCGGTTGTTCTATTTTCGATTATTGGATATATGTATGTAAATAGATAACTGGTTGATGATATTAATAAAAAGAATGAAAATAAAACACTTGTAAAAAGAGGGTAAATTATTAACGAGTATATAAATACAATCAATAGTAGTAATTGATCAATAGACCTTATAATTAAAAAATATTTAATTTTATGAAATGCTTCTGATATTCCAAAGGTAAAAAAATATGAAGTGAAATTCTTAAGGAATTTGTAATCGGACTCTTTATTGATATAAGAACATAATTCATATTCTAATTTATTAGATATGGATGGAAGATTTCGACATGATTCTATTGCTGTTTGACATATCCATGTATCTTCAGTTTTAAGAGATTTAATAGTGTTATTTTCTATTTTTTCAACTTTAGATAAGCATGATAATTCAACAACTAGTTTAATCCAATAAACAGGTTTGTTTTTCTCAAGTTCTGTAGTGATAAATTGTTCTAATTCTGCTTGAAAATCAGCTAAACATTCATGGCGTCCTTTAAACGCATCTCGTAAGAATCTCATACAATGTATTGATTCTAAGTTACCGTTACCATTATCTTTTTTTATTATTTCCCAGCATTTGTTTGCAATTTCAGACGCTTGTTTTTTTGAGGCGACTTCGCAATATAACACTAGTGCATCACGCCATTGACTATCTCTAGGGATATCAGCAAAAGGTATTTCTGAATTGTTTTTTAATATATCAATAACAACGAAGTATTCACAAAATCGTCTATGTACAAAACTAACACGACCTTCATCAATACTACTTGCTCGTACAATTCTTGCAAATTTTAAGCAGTCAATTACAGCATCAATATTTATATTGGGAAAATCAAGTTTAAGCTTGCTAACAGATGCTTCAAGTCCATAATCAGAAAACATTTTAACAGCAATATTTTGAGAGTGTAAAATTAAATCTTCTTTAGATAGCGATAGTTCTTTTAGTTTCCTATGTGAGGTTGTTAAAGCGTCATCAATAAAAACAGAAAACATTTCCAATTGATTTCTTGGTAATTTATTATTTATTTCAATATGTTTTGCTATCATTGATGCCATAAAAGGATTTTTTGCTGTTTGATATAAATCAACTCTTTTAGAAAAGATATCATTAATTAAGTCAGATGAGTTAGCACTCATTTTTTTTATAGATGTTATTACTTGTTTTTCATTAAACGGACGAATTCCTATTTCAGATGAAGCTTTAAATGAATTTGTTGGTTTTCTAAATTTTCTTGAAGCAACAATACCTGCAGTTTGATTGTTTTTGTCTTTTATGAACTTATATAAAACAGCTGATAGTTGATCGATTAACATACTGTTGTCATCAACATTCATTACTTGAGGTATTTCATCGAATGAGTCAAATATAAAAAAAAGTTTTCTTTTTTCATATAAACGGTCAAAATACTGATCAACAAAAATGCTTATAGCTCTATCTCTACGCGCAACATTGTCTTTTACAAATTCATATAATTCATCTTCAGTTGGTGGTGATGTTTCACTCCAATTAGTATTATTCCATTCTTTTAAATTAATATATAAAGGGATTTTATTTACAGCGTTTACTTCTTTTAATAAATCAACGGATAGTTTTCTTAATGCGACACTTTTACCTGACCCTGGTTCTCCTAGAACTAGAAAAGCTCTTCCTGATTTTCTTTTTAAAGCCTTCAGTAAGTTTGAAACTTTTTTTGTTCTTCCTGAGCGGGTTTTTATATAAACCTCAGCATCTAAATTTGTAAAAAAGCTGCCACTCCAATTTGTTTGTTTATTTATACTATGCATGTCATCTGCTAATGCATCCATAGCATTTTTTAACCTTTCATGAAACTCAGGTTCTGGAATATCTCTATCAAAATCATTTTGTTTTTCTCCCATGACATTTACTGGTGACATATGTCTATTAACAATATAAATGACGATAATCATAAAAACTAAAATAGGGATGGATGAAATATTAGGGTAGTTTTTGATTATTTCAGAAATATACCAATCACTAGGGATTTTAGGTACTATTATTGAATTTATTATATTAGTTATTACATTGTTTTTACTACTTGTAAACACCATTAAAGCAATAAATAAGCTATATAATCTAACTTTATTTTTACCGTAGCCATCAGGAAGCCATATTGCTTTAGTTATGTAAGTGAATATTATAGAAAATGTTAATATATATATTGTTTTTATATCGCTACCAAGTATAAATGTAGAAATAATAGCCAGTATGCTGATAGTGAAGATTAAGAATAAAAGCTTGTGCTTCGATTCTAAATTAGAGATGTTTAACATGAATTATTTTGCTCAATTAAAGTATATTTCAAATATGTTGTTTTTTCTTTTATTTAACATTTTTATGTGGATACGCAATGTAAGTTGGCGCAGTAGCTAAAATGTAACAACCTAGAAACTACAAATAAAAATAGTTGCATATTATAGCGCTATATTTCGCTTTTATATACATTAAATCGAGTGGTTATAAAGTAGTCATTTATTTGTCTGTGAGAGCTTATATGTGGATATACATTTTAGCTTATGTATTGACCTTAATTTGAAGTATTGGCAATATCTCTATATTGCAGAACCTCACCTACTCGGTGGGGTTTTGTCGTTTTAGGATTCCATTAAATCCATAACCGTCCTTTGAGGCGGTTTTTTTATGTCTGAAATTCGCCTATGAGAGAGAAAGTTATTAGCTGGTTTGCCTACCTTTGGGCTGGTTTAACCAGTGTAGCCTCTGGTCTTTCCAAGAACGAAATAGGGGTGCTCATCTCTATTTTTGCCACCGTATTTACCGCGTTTATTAACTGGTTTTATCGACATCGAACCCTCAAAGCCCTGCAAAACCATCCAGAGGTGAAGAAAATCTATGAGCAAATTGAAGAAGACTAGTGGCGTTATTGGCTGCTTGGTCGCCAGTGTGTTGGCGGTTGTAGCGGGTACCGATCACGACTTAAAAACCACCCCTGATGGATTAGCGTTTATCAGTAATTTAGAAGGGTGTTCCTCATCCGCTTATCAATGCAGTGCTGACCGTTGGACTGCAGGGTTAGGCCATACCAAAGGAGTAAAACAAGGAGATAAAGCGACCACCGAAACCATTGCCGATTGGTACATTGAAGATATCAGCGCAGCAGAAAAGGTGGTTGATAGGCAAGTGACATTACCTGCTGGCCCTCAATACGATATGGCAGTGTCATTCGTGTTTAACCTCGGGGCTGGTAACTTTCGCAGTTCTACCTATCTCAAGAAACTTAAAGCAGGGCAATTAACCGCAGCCTGTAATGAGTTTCCACGCTGGGTATATGTGAATGGTAAAGATTGTCGGCTTAATGACAGTCACTGTGCTGGCATCGTTAAACGCCGTTTAGCAGAGCAAAAGGTTTGCTTGTATGGCTATCAGTAAGCTCAAGCTAATCGGGGTGGTTGGTTTATTAACGGTGTTATCGATGTTGATATGGAGATATTCACAGACAGTGCAAAAGCTGGAAGCGGCTCAAGCACTGGTTGTGGAACAACAAACCCAATCAAAGCAGTTAGTGGACGTTAATCAGTCGATGCAATCTACCATTACCCGTTTAGAGCAAGCATTTCACCAAGAACGATTAGCCGCTGAACATAACGAACGTCAACGTCAGCAATGGCAACAACGGGCGTTAAAAGCACAACGTCAAATCGATAAGGATATTGCTCATGAAAAGTGTGCTGATTTGCCTATCCCTAATGCTAGTCAGTGGTTGTACTACACCAAGCCCGCAAGTGGTGACTCAATACAACATTGAATACATCAAACCACCTGCCGCGTATTTGATTAGCTGTAAACAACCTTTCTATAAACCGCCGATGACTTGGGGTGAAGCTGCTAAACGTGATCCGGTGTGGTTACACCATTTCTCGCTGTGTGCTGCACAAATTGAAAACCTACGCCGTTGTTATAACGACCCAACACACTGTGCGGCGTTACCCATTACAGAGGGAGAGCCATAACCACGATTGAGAGTGCCATGAATAATGAAAAACGTTTTTGGAATACCACCGAACTTGAACAGTTTGGTAAACATCGTTCAACCATTCGTAAGAACTTAAAAGCGGCAGGGGTTTCTCCTGTCGCTTATAAGGGCAACACGCCACTTTATGATGTGGTGCAAGTCGCGCCGTACCTATGCCAACAACCGCGTAAAGAATCAGATGCACCCGATTTAATGGGGTTTAAAACCGCAGCTGAGTTACGGGCGTATGTACAAAGTGAACGTGAAAAACTGATTTTGATGCGGGAATCTGGTGAGAGTGTCACTAAAGAAGATTATGAAAATGAAATTGCTGTCTGTATTGCTAGTGTTAAAGGCTTTAAAGACAAGGATAGCGATCACTTTCCCTTTATAAAACTGATCATTATTACGCTATTATCTAGGACTGATTATCGTTATGTCCTATATTTTTTTTAAGTAATGCTTCTGTGTTATCACAAGCTGTATTGCGTTAGATCGCCATATTATTTTTAGCCGCCATCAAATTTGATGGCGGATAGTGTGTATACTATTTATTAGTAATATATTTCGATCTTAGTGTAGAAAGCCATTCTGCTTTATTGATATTAAGTCTAGTCAGAATTGAATTAATTAGGATTGCAGGCATTTGACGATCTATTGAATGTCTTCCAATAGTATAAATATGACTTTTACCTGGAATCCATATTTTTAATTCACTTCCTTTACCATTAGATATTTTTGCTTGAAATTTCTCTAACATTATTTTCACAAAATGTGACAATTTAATTGATGGTATTCTAATTTTTTGACATGTTGAAATGTTATTATTATTCCCTTCGAGGATAAAGAATAAATTTTCACTAAATTTTTCATTGTCATCTAATTCTTCTGAGTGTGTTTCAAATATAAATGCAGTATTGTCTTTTTCTTTATTCCAAGATTTTTTTCTTTTTATGTATAAGTCAATAAGTGTTTTGTGAACAAAATCTAATGATATTGCTTCTATATTGTTCATTTTGCTTTTGTCTATTATTGGATTGCTAACAAAATAAAATTTATTGTTTCCAGGTACCCATCTAAATGTTAAATGTGACACTATTAAGTTTTTGTCATCAAATTCCTTTGGAGATAGTGTAATAGTAGGACAACCAGCTGTGAATGAAAGGTACATAAAAAAATCAATTCCAGCTATATTTAATTTTTCAACATGTTTATTCGGCGACCATCCTTTTATATATAGTGGAATTAATTCGAAAATATCATTGATCATTTCTTTTTTTATCAGTTTATTTATTTTTAAATTTTCTGATGTTGATTTAAGTTGAGTGTTTAATGTTTCCACAACCATTTCTGATGTTATAAATTTATCGATGAAATATAGTTGCCAGTTTTCTATGATCATGTTTTTTTCTTGTAATCCGGATATATTTAACTTATTTATATCCATTTTCCCTATATTGTTATTATAATATTGATAACCAAATGTTGACCAAAATCCACCAACTAACAGATCGATAGCAACACCAAAGAAAGCTCTCAATCTTGTTTGCTCATAATTTATGTCTACAAATTTATCTATAGGGATTAATATTTGATAGTGTAAGTAGAAAAGAGCCTCCACTGGTGATGAGGATTTATTTTTTTGATTGGTACCAATTAATTTCCCTATTTCGAATAATGTAATACAAGCATCATCAATAAGATTGCAAATGTCATTGTTCATAAGCCATAGTGGCTCATCTATAGGCGCGATACTGCCTGCTATAATATTGTTATGCAAATTTATAGCTCTATTAAATAAAGATCTTATTTTTTTAAAATATTCATTACCAATAGCTCTTTTTAAACATAAGTCTAAATTGTATATTTTACTTCTCGTTAATATAGTTGTTGGTGTACTTATTTTATTAAAATAAATTTTCTTTTGAATTTCATTAAAATCATTGTTTTCTTTTAATTTTTCTTCTAGTTTATTAAATTCTTCAAAATGTTTTTTACGTAATTTACTAGGGATTGTGTTCATTATTTATCCGTCTTTATGCTACAGGTGTTTTAATATATATGTTGAAATGCTAAATATTTTATATAACTTAGATCTCTTGAAAATCGATATTACTTTTATACCGTTTTGCAAAAGTGTCAGGGTTAAATTCAATATGAGTAAGAGCATCTGTAATACTAACGTCTAATATAGAAGGGCTTTGTTTTATGCCTTCACATGGACCACTATTTTGATAAAACTTACCTTCTGGATTAAGCATTAAATAGGACTGCCACATATCATCATTATCTTCAGCAACGATAATATTGGATAATGACTGATGTTTTGTAATGTAATGTTTATATTGTTGTTGTGTTACGCATAAGCTATCTGAGTAAACGGGTAATACACGTAGTATTTTCCATTTATCTGGCATTATTTTTGTTATTGTCGCTGTAAGGGTTTCTTCCCAATTATATTTATTAACAACAGTATTTATTTTTACGATACCGCACGGATTGGACTGACGATAATGAAATACAATTTCTTCAAGGCGTTGAGGAGATAACCAATCTTTTTTTCTATCTACTCGTCCAATACTATCAGCTAATAAATGATCTGCAGTGTCAAAACTAATTCCTAACATATCTAGATGAGGACTGACTTTTGATAACATAGTATTAGTGAGTAAATGACCATTTGTAATTAATGATGTATTTAATCCAAGACTTTTAGCGAGTAAGACAGCTTTAATAAATCGACTTCCAAGCATAACGGGTTCACCGCCAGCAAAATTTAAGCGTACAGATTTATAGCCTAATTTTTGTTTAATTGGATTATCATTAAGAAAATAATTAGCTGTTTTTGTAACTAACTCTTTGATATTGCTGTATGAGTGATGTAACTCCTGTTGCGAATTATTACCATCCCAGGTGGCATAACAATATTCGCAACGGAAGTTACATGTTTCGGTCATGTGAAAATTAATGACTAGCTCTTGAATAGACATTGGTATATCTCTGTTGTTTTCGATAACAGGATAATCACCTAGTGCATTGCACTAACAAGAGCTTTTAAAAATATTTTTAACGTAAGCTAAAAAAATCCAAGAGGTCATCAAACTCTTGAGCTTCTTTTAATTTATCATTGATCATTTTTTTTAGTTGTAATGTGCCTGAGACATCATCAGATAATGTTATAGCTAAATGTTGAGCTTTTTCCCAATCACCATTGGTTATAGAAACGAGTACATTGTCTATTGGCTCTAGTGCTGATGCTTGTAATAATAAGCAATTTAATAGCCCTGTATTCTTTCCTAAAGCGATTTGGGGAAGTTGATGAAATGGATTAGGTAATCTGGTACAAAATAGATCCAACTGACTTTTAAGTGCTTCAATTAAAGCACTTACGTTATTTGATATTAATGTTTGTCCTGCAAGATTGTTTCTCTGACCAAAAAGGGATCTTATTGTTTCTGCACATTCTATTCTATACTGTTCATTGTTGAATATTTGTTGAACATGTTTAGGATCAGGATAAAATGCATTTAGCAGTAGGGCGTTGTAGAGAACATCAAGTTGTTGAGAATCTTTTAAGTAAACACTTTTTCGTTGTACTTTTTGTTCCGTAACGACTTTAATGAGCTTATTACGGACAAAAGAATTTGCTTTATCCTTTAGGTAAGGACTTTCTTTAGAAACTTCTATATCAAAAAGCTTTTTGATAGCTTGAGGAATAGTAATTTGATTATTCATAACAATAAGCTTTTTTTAATACAGTTGATGATGAGACATTAAAGGTATTGCCATTTTTATAATAAGGTTCATTAGCAATTATTTTAGCCATTTGATACCAACTTCTAACATCAATATCGCCATATGAACAATAATGATTTTCTTTATTATATTGTTCTAATACTCCGATACAATATCCCGCTCTCATTGCCTCTGATACTGAGGTCATTTGTGCAGCTAAAAAGCGTTTTTCTGATTTGTTTTCAAATATTTCAATCGCTTCTCTACATGATTGGATTAGGAAATAACCATCATTTGTACCAAATGAATTTGTTTTTGCATTTGCTGGAATGATAAAAAAAACAGATATCAATACACAGAATAATTTTGTTATTTTCATTTGTTTTATCATTTTAATTATCTTCATTAGTGGTGATGTTTATGTTTTCAATAGATGATTTTTTATCTTGTGTATTTGATTTTTTATGACATGCAGTAATAGTAGTTTTCGGAAGAGGGGTAAATGAATATATTGTGATAAAAATAGAAATAAACCAGAAAAATAAACTAATATCATTTATTTCATCAAGGAATGACATTGTTAATGTCCCTGTTTGATCTAATTTTATAATTAGAATACCCCCCATAATGGCTAATGAAATAAGTGTATTAAGCGTTAATATTAAAGAGTATCGTTTAATTGAGTACCAGGTTTTAAATTCATAAACCGTTGCTTTTTTAAAGAAACGCCATGTCAAAATGACGAATAAAATTATTGAAATAATTTCAAATCGATCAACATCAAATAACCCATCATCATATTCAAATGGTTCAGTAAAAAATAGAGCAATAAAAGAAAGTGCTATGAGAATACTAAAAATAGTAGCCACTTTTTTTAAACACCAATGAATAATTTGTTGCAGATATGTATCCGCTATTGTGATAAATCGCATAAAAACCTAATTCAAGAGAATGGAATACCTATTTGGTATAATTGTATTTTATGCTCTTTTTATAATATGTGTATATTTTTATGCAACTATCCACCTGAATAAAGAAAAAAGGACAGCCATAACTGTGTTATTAATTCTGCCGAGGTTGAGCAAGGTTATTTAATGAACTATATGATGGCTAATTTCTTCCTATTGAAAACAGTGTTCTCTATTGCTAAATGATTAAAACATACCATGGTCAATCCACTATCCACAGTGCTAAAGCCAGTGAATGGGTGCGGGGAGTATCAAAGAAAGTATGGAGTGCACATGATCTTAGAAAGCGAGCACGATCAATATGGGCTGAATTAGGGGTTGATTACATTGTGTGTGAATCTTTGCTTAACCATGCTCGAGATAAGTTAGATCAAGCCTATATCCATACACATATGGAATTACAGAAGAAAGAAGCGTTAGAAACGTACCATAAATGGCTTAAAAAAGGATGGTGTACCTGTCTAGCACCTGTCTCGATTCAAAATCCAATCATCGATAAACCCTTATCCAGACTGGCTTGAAGCCACTTTTCATTATAAACCTCAGCGGATGATAATAAGAATGCAGATTTGTACGAAAAACGAATAAATCAACGCAAATTTGATGGAAGCTGCACGTGTAGTTCCTTATCAAGTTGGCTTAATAAAATTGAGTAAAACCCAGTTGAAAGTTCTGCAGTCAATTATGCCTGGTGAAAAGGTAACAGCAGAGCAGATAGCCAAGCGTTGTGAGTTGTCGAGTTCGTGGGCGAGTACTTTGTTGAAGATGGTTTGGGAAAGAGGGTATTTGGTGAGAGGTGGCCATGTTCGAATAAATGGCGGACTTGAATTTGTTTACTCATTAGTGTGAGTTGAAGTGAAAGTTAATATTTGTTAGTAACTTCATTATATTAATTGATTTTATTATGTAAGCTTACTGTTGCTTGAAATCGGTATGCTAGAGCATCCAATATGCAATCACGTAATTGTGATGGAATAACAAATATTAGATGAATAAATTAAACAAATCCTTATAAATAGTATTTCATGGAATGAGAATTAAAAATGAATAAAGATAAAGTTATTAGCTGCATTCAAGATTTTTTCGAAGAAGAACATATAAAAGAAGTCATTGCTACGATTAAAGAATGTCAGGTTTCAGGTTGGGAAGGGTGGATTCAAGTTGAATTTGCTCACTATCTTCAAAAGAAAGTATATAAAGAGCAAAAAGCGAATTTCTCTTGGTATCGTGAGTATAAAGTACACTCATCAGGAGATAATCATATCATTCCTGATTTTTGGATATCATCAGATGAAGATGAAAAGAGTTATTTTTTAATTGAGTTTAAGCGAAGTAATTCTGGCAAACTTGAAGATGAAATGAAAGTAGATGTGGAAAAATGGCGGAATCATATTGTCATCAATCAAGGGAAATTGTACTGCCCAACGGATAACAATACCTATAATAATTTAGGTGTTTTCTTTGTAGGTGTTGATACAAATCCTGCGAATAAAGAACTCCATGTGGAAGGCGTGACATTGGAAAACTACGGAAAACAATCTCAGTATCGTATCGATTTCCTATCAGTAATCTAAAAACTAACAGAGAACATATAACTTACATGTGCTCTCTGTTTATATTATTTATTTTGATTTAGCTAAAATTGTAACGCCTTCGGTATAGCTAAATCCATAACCCCAACCGTAGCTCATATGAGGGCTAGATGAGTAATCATTTTTATACCTTCCAGAGATTAAAGGTGTAATGTTTATAACTTCAAATCCTTCTGCTTCTAAATCAGCAACAGCTTTTTCAATGCGCTTAGTGAATTTTTTACCATCCATTTCTTTGTCAGAATATCCCTCTGAGTGCCACACTTTTTGTTCCTCATAAATAGGGATTTGTTCTTCTACAAACCTTTTAGAGAATATCCCTTTTTCTATTTGAACTGTTTTAGTTCCCACTTCGACTTGATCTGTAGACCAATAGCCATATTCCATGAAAGGAGCTTCTACCCACTTAGTTTTTATTGCCATAAATTTCCAAAAAAAATAAAAATATTTTTTATATTTAATCATATGCAAAGTGGGAAGTATGATAAGAACGTTTGAATTATTGAAAATAG